>JALTMR010000114.1 GCA_027001525.1 Gammaproteobacteria bacterium | reverse complement strand
GTTTGAGGTCAGGGCGATGTTGCGCACGGCGGTGCCGCGTTTGGCGGTGAAGCCTGCGCCTTTCACATCGAGGTCTTTGATCAACGTCACGGTATCTCCGGCGTTCAGGACATTGCCATTGCTATCCAGGGTCGGCACGTTATCTTCTTTACTTTCCATCTCGTCGGCTTCTGCCCACTGCTGCATCTCTTCATCCAGATAGAGCATATCGAGGAGATCCTGAGCCCAGGCCTCGGATGACAATCGCTTAAGCAGTCGCCAGGCCATCACCTGCACGGCGGGCACCTGGCTCCACATGCTGTTATTGAGGCAGTGCCAATGAGCGGCATCCAGAGCAGCAGGCTGAGTGAGTTGCTCCTGGCAGGTGTGACACACCATGATGCTATTGTCAGACGTAGGTGTAGAGACTGGCGGCACTTCGTAGATATTCAGCTCGGCATCGGAACCACAAAGTTCACAGACAGACTCACAGCGCTGCAACAGGGCTTGTTCGGTATTCATCAGGCTTATCTCTGGAGATTTAGTTAAACGGATATCGCGTTGCGACAAAACTGGATGGTACTTCGGCATGAAAGAACCCACACCGTGCGCCGCCGCTTATGATACCAAACTTCGCATCTCTTCCGCTGCCCGTTGCTGCTCGGTTTGAAGCTTGGGCAACAAGGCCTTCGCCTGCATCAATTCTCCACGCTTGGCCAGCCCCTCCATCTCAAACGCTACCGAGTTCAGGACACAGGCACCAAACTGCGCACTGGTACCTTTGAGTGAGTGGGCGGCCCGTTCCAGCGTCTCAAGGTCATTTTTATCGATGGCGTCAGCAACCACTTTGATATTTTTCAGGGCATTCTCGATGTGCTGATCAACCACCGCAGCGAACTTATCACCAAAGAGTCTCTTGAGCTTTAAAAAGGCATCCAGATCCAGAACGCTGGAAGATTCCACGCTCGCCGGCGACTCAGCACGCTTCTCTCCAGCGCCTGTTTCAGCCTCGCTCGCGGCAACGGATATGCGCTTGTCACCCAGCCACTGGACCAGCACCTTCTCAAGAGATGCCTGACTGATGGGTTTGGTGATGAAATCATCCATGCCGGCAGCCAGGCATTTATCTCGGTCCGATTTCATGGCGTTGGCGGTGAATGCCACTATCGGCATTCTTGCCCGGCCATCCTCCCCTTCCAGGGCTCGAATCGCCGCCGTGGCTTCGAAACCATCCATCTCAGGCATCTGACAGTCCATGAAGATCAAATCAAAATCACGCGTCTTGACCAGTGCAAGCGCTTCGAGCCCGTTACCTGCAGGGGTCACCGTGCAGCCATAGCCTTCCAGCAACTCGGTGGCCACCAACACGTTAATGGGGTTGTCTTCCGTCAACAAGACCTGCGCATCGCTGAAGAGCGGTTTGGCGGCACTTCCCGCCGCCGCTTCCAGCAGCGTGTGCCGCGTAACCAGCGGGATCGCTTCGCTGCGTTGCCTGGCCTCCCAGATCAGCGAAATGATTTTTGGAATCTCCGATGAGTAGACCGGCTTGGTCAGATAAGCGTCAAACCCCAACTGCTTAAGACGCTGACCATCCCCCTTGCGCGGGAAAGTGCTGATAAACAACATCACCCCCTGATCCAGCAGCCCAAGCCGGGCCACCTCTATGGCCAGGGATTCACCATCACCATCGACCAGCCGGGAACCGGATATCAAGACGTCAAACGGATCTCCCTTCGCCTGAGCCTGCACCAACTTTTCCACGGCCGCCACGACGCCATCGGCACAGGACTGACGTACCTTCAGCATCGCTAACTGCTCGACCAGAATGGTGCGCGCTACTTTGGTGTCATCCACTACCAGAGCCCGTAAACCGCTCAGCTGCTCATAATGCGCGGGGCGAATGAAATCCGCCGGCTGCGCCTGACTCAGCCCCAGCCTCATCGTAAAACTGAAAGTGGAACCTTCACCTTTACGACTCTCCACCGTGATACGCCCTCCCATCATCGCACTGAGCTGGCGACAGATCGCCAGCCCCAGTCCGGTGCCGCCGTACTTGCGAGTGGTCGAGCTATCTTCCTGATCAAACTTGTTAAAGATGAGCGCCTGTTTGTCTTCGGCGATGCCGATACCGCTGTCTTTCACCGCAACCTGAAACAGCGCCTCATCGCCGTCGCTATCAATGACCTCCAGTGTCAGCAGAATGTAACCCTGCTCCGTAAACTTCACCGCATTGCTCAGCAGGTTGAGCAGAATTTGTCGCACACGGCCCGGGTCACCCACAACAAAACGCTCCGTGCCCGGCTTATAGCGCAGCAGCATCTCCACTCCCGTCTCCCGGCAGCGCAACGCCATCAACTCGGCCACATCTTCCGCCAGTGTTTGAAGATCAAACGGCACAGCCTCCAGCTCCAGCTTGCCCGCTTCGATTTTGGAAAAATCGAGAATATCGTTGATCAGGGTCAGCAACGCATCGGCGGAACTCATGGTGGCTCTGGCGTAGCTGCGCTGTTTGGCATCGAGATCGGTCTCCAGCAGCAATCCCGTCATGCCGATGATGCCGTTCATGGGCGTGCGGATCTCATGGCTCATGTTGGCGAGAAAATCAGACTTCTGCTGCGTTGCCGCCTCTGCGGCCTCTTTGGCGTGAAGCAGATCGAACTCCACCTGTTTGCGCTGACTGATATCGGTGCGAATAGCGATGTAGCTCTGCGGCTTTCCGTTCTCGCCCATAAACGGCACGATGGTGGTATCCACCCAGTAAAGATGGCCCGTTTTGGACTTGTTACATATCTCCCCATGCCACACCTTGCCCCGGGCAATGGTGCGGTACATCTGCCGAAAAAAGAGCTTGTCGTGATGACCCGAGTTCAGCAAGCGGTGATTTTGACCAAACAACTCCGTGCGATCATAGCCACTGATTTCGCAGAATTTGTCATTCACAAAAGTAATATTGCCCTGCACATTGGTGATGGCGACGATGGCGTGCTGATCAAGCGCAAACTTCTGCTCCGCCAACTCCGCCAGCGCCATCTGGGCGATGTCATTGCTCTCCTCCAACACGTCCAGATGACGTTGGCGAGCGCGCAGCATGTCGTTGAATGCTTCGGCCAGAACACCAATTTCATTCTCCACCACCACCGGTACCTGCTGCTCCAGATCACCAGCAGCCACCGCCTTGGCCGACGAGGCCAGCTGGGCAATGGGACGCACAATACGGCGCGCCTGGTAGATGGCAAAAATCGCCACCAGCACAGCGGTCACAGCAAAAAGCAGCACCATCACCTGGCCCTGGCGGTGCGCCACGGCCAGTGCTTTATCACGGCCCATCTCGCTGACCAGCATCCAGCGCACCCCGGGCAGGGAGAGTTCCCGACTGGCACCGATCACCTCTCGCCCATGGGGCCCCACATAGGTAAAGGCAAACCCTTGCTCATCGCCGCCATGCACGCCAGCATCATCGTGGCGGTGCTGCCATCGCTCAAACTGCTCGGTGTTCACACGATGCACTAGCAGATCAGCACTCGCGGCAGCCGCAGGCGGCGTTCGCAACAGGCCGTCATCTCCCACGAGGTAGTGACTCACAGCGTCTTGAGCCGTACCATCGTCTTGCATCAACTCGCTCAAGTAGTGCAGCTGGAGGTGAATCGCCAGCACACCGATGATCTGACCGGCAGTATCTCGCACGGGGGCGGTAAGAAAGCCGGCTGCGGCCTTCGCGGAGACGCCGGGAACAACATCAGAAAAAAGCGTTTTACCGCTGGCCATGCTCGCTTTGGCCAGTGGCGAAAAGCGGGTGCTGGCATAGAGCCCGGTGAACAAGTTGCTACCCAGGTCAACGCCTCTCGCTACGCTGAAGAGGATGTTGCCATCAAGGTCAATCAGGAACAGATCGCTCAGATAGTCGTGGTGCCGGGCGAAGGAAACCAGGCTTTGTTGCTGATGCTGAACGATGCCGGCCCAGACCAGGCCTTGAACAAATGCTCTGGCCGGCAGACCACTGGCCTTATGCCCCGCAACCAAAGCCTGCAGAAAGCCGGCATTGGCGGCATTATCCGCCTGACTGTCGAGGTCCATCACCCGGTGATCAAACCAGCTCTGGATGAATTTTGCCCTGAGCTGCGCCCCTTGCTCTAACTTCTCCACGGCAGCCTGCGTCAGGCTCTCCACCGTCTGCTGATGCCCCAGCCAGGAGGTCAGTGCCAGAGGCACCAGCGCCAGCAGCAGGAACCACATCAGCAACGCGTGGAGCAGGGAGCGACGCGGGCGAACAGCGCTCTGCGCTTGCCTGCTCACAGCGCTGCCCGCCACCACAGCAAGAGATCGGCCTTACATGAACCTAGTGTGGCGTAACAGGCTAGCACTAGGGGGAGACTTCAAGCGCCCGGTCCGCGGCATCCCGATTCTGTCTGCGCAGCGGAGAGGGTAGCCCGGCGTCTGAAGCAGACCGTAAACCGATGGCCAGAAAATCAGCCGTGGCGTGGTTACAGGCTGTAGGTATGTCGCACAACACGGCAATTCTCAACAGGGCCTTAACATCGGCATCGTGGGGGGCGACATTGAGCGGATCCCAGAAAAAGACCAGCATATCGATCTCGTTATCAACGATTTTGGCCCCGATCTGCTGATCCCCTCCCAGCGGGCCGCTCTTGAAGCACGAGACGATGAGCCCCGTCTCACGGGTAATCAGCGTGCCTGTGGTGCCGGTGCCATAGAGATAGTGGCGACTTAGCAGGTCTTGCTGTTCCTTAACCCATGTCAGCAGTGCCTGCTTTCTTCCATCATGGGCGACCAATGCGATACGTGCGGGGGTACGGGCAACCAATCCTTTGCCTGTCACGGTGAAACCTCCATATAAGTAGTGCTGCTCTCCTTAACACCGGATCACACACAAAATGTGCAGAGATCCGGCAACGACCCTCGCTATATCGACAGCCGCGCACCACTTCTTGAAGCTAATTGCCGATCGGCTTTCCCGATCAGATTAGTAGGTTAGACGACGGCGAGCCCTTGCCGCCAGCAACCACACCAGCATCACAAAAAAAAGAGGAGGCCCCAGCGCCCCGCCACCTCTGTTGTCGGCTGCTGTCGAGGCAGCCTCTTCGATCACCGTCCGGTCAACGACCCAAAGCTCCCGCCCCTGGTTTTCGTCGGTGGCCACGAAGTAGAGGTCATCCCCCATCAGCGTAAAATCCGCCGGGTTGGACGAACCGTCGGCGTTGATGTCCAGCGCCAGCACCGTGCCCTCCGTGGTGCCGTCGGTACGCCACAATTCACGCCCGAATTCGTAGCTGTAGGCAGTAAAAAAAACATCGTCCCCGACCCCGACAAAATCGCCGGGTGAGGCATCCCCCAGGGGGTTGATATCCGCCAGACGCCGCGTCCCCTCTTCACTGCCGTCGGAGACCCATAACTCCAGCCCGGTGCCCTGGCCATCATCCGCCGCAAAGTAGAGCAGCTCTCCCACGGCAGTGAGATTTTCCATCCGCGTGCCCTGGTAGCCGGGGCGAATGTCTTTCACCAGCACCGTGCCCTCTGCCGTGCCATCACTCTTCCACAGCTCAGCACCCTGATAGCCATTGTTGGCGACAAAAAAGAGCGTGCCGGCCACATCGGTCAACTGCCCCGGCGAGGCATCCCCGTTGATACGAATATCCTTCACCAGCCTGGCATCGCGTTTCCCGATCTCAACGCGCCACAGCTCAACGCCGTTATATTCATCGGTGGCGGCAAAATAGAGGTAGAGATCGCCCACCACGGTCATGCCGTGTGGATTCGAACTGCCCGCCGGGTTGATGTCCGCGACGATGGAGGTGATCCCCTGCCGGTCGGTGTACCACAGCTCACGACCATTTTTGCCGTCGTCAGCGGTAAAGTAGAGAAACTCGGTACGCGTCAGACCGATACTTGTCTCCTTCAGCTTCACCACTGGTTTCAGTGCCTGGGGCGCAGAGTCCCCTTTGGGGTTGATGTCCTTGAGCATGTAGGTGTTATCCAGCTTGCCAAAGGATCGCCACAGCTCCACGCCGTCGTTGCTGTCCAGCACATCGGTGGTGGTGGCCGTGGTATCCGTCACTCTCACCACCGGCTCACCAATCTGCACCCGCGTGGTGTTGTCGTAGACCGTCGTTGTGGCGGTCGCTGTTTGAACACGGGTAATGGTTCGTGTCACCACTCCTGTGACCTCGTTGGAGGTCAGCTCGGTGTTTGTTTCTGTCACGGTTTCGGTGATGGTGACTTCCGAGGTGGTGGGGTCAGCCAGGTTGGTGGAATCGGTGTTTCGGTCCGTTCGCGTCGTGAGCGAGGAGGAGCTGGCGGTGACAAAACGCGGATCCGTCTCCGGGTAGTAGAGCCGGCCATCCATACTGACCAGCTCCAGCGGTGCGATACGGCCGTCATTGGTAATGTCCATCACTTCGCCAAACTCCCCCGCCGTGCTCTTCCACAACTCGGGATTGTTCTGCTCGGTATCGGCGACGAAAGCCAGCTCCCCGTTCACCTCGGTTAACAAGCGCGGCGTCGAAGAGCCATCCGGCCACAGATCAAGCGCCAGCACCGTACCCTCTGCCGTGCCATCCGTACGCCAGAGTTCAGTGCCGTTGATGCCGTCATCGGCGCTAAAATAGAGCGCCTCCTTGACCACCGTCAGCTCCGCAGGCGTGCTGCTGCCGGGGCCAGCCATCTCGCCCAACTGCGCTATCGCCCCCCCTCCCTGCCACAGCTCACGGCCAGAGGCTGTGTCATAGGCGGAGAAGAGGAACCCCGTGCCAAAAGGCGTTAAACCGGAAGGGGAGGAACTCACTTCGCCAACGTTCAAGTCGTGCAAGGTCGTCAACGTGTTCGTGCTGGTGTCCAGCTCGGCCAGCTCCAGCCCCTTGTTTGCATCTGACCTGGGATAATAGAGCCGGCCATCCAGCGCCAGCAGCGAGGGCGGCGGCGTGTCGGCTACCACACCAACGGGGTCGATGGCCTCGGTGGTGACACCATCGGAGTACCACAACACCATCTCGCCCGTAGCATCAGCCACCACAACAAAATAGAGCGCATTGCCGGCGGCGGTCAGGCTGTATAACTGAACGGCGTCACTGCCGCCGACATCCGCCACCAGGGCGGCATCACTGCCATCCCAGGACCACAATGCCCGACGGGGCACACCGCTGGGATCCTCACCATCATGGGCGGCGAAGTAGAGCCTATTCCCAACAGCGGTCAACTGCCTCGGCTCCGAGCCCCCACCGGGGTTGATATCGATCTGCACCGGAGCGGCGCTACCATCCCAACGCCAGAGCTCTTCGCCCGAACCATCAGTAGCGCTGAAAAAGAGCGTCCCCGCCAGCTCGGCAAACCCG
>JALTMR010000113.1 GCA_027001525.1 Gammaproteobacteria bacterium | reverse complement strand
GGCTCTATGTGCGAGGGGAAAGGGGACATCGCCAAGCGCTATCTGTATTTTACTGGATGGCCTGTGAGCCCCAAAGGCGTAAGGTGGTGGGTGGGGCAGAGGGAGGCGTAGTTGAGACCCCGTTAAGTTGAATTGACGACTATAGTGAGTCAACGGTGAAGGGCATGGAGGCATTGGCGGGCATGAAGGGGGATTTTGGGGGGCGCAGCGCTTACTGGCGTGTCGGCACGTTGCTGCTCTGCGTGGGCCATCTGGAGGGGGCGGTCGCTTCGTCCAATGCCGATGTGTTGCAGGCGCTGCTCTCTCAGGATATAGAGAGCCTGCTGGAGATCAGCGTCACCACGGTGTCGAAAACAGCTGAACGCGCCACACTGGCTCCCGGCACGGTGTACGTGATCACCGAAGAGCAGATCAACCGCAATGGCTGGCGCTTTTTGCAGGATGCCCTGGCCTCTGTGCCCAGTGTCTATCTCTACAATCCGCACTCCTGGGTCTGGGGAGGACAGCGCGGCCTGGTCTCCAACTTTTCGCAGACGCTGCTGATGATCAACGGTCGCGAAGTGAACAACCTGATCGCTTCCGAGGCATTTATCAGCCGCCAGTTTGCCACGCACAACATCAAACGCATCGAAGTCATGGCCTCACCCGGTTCGGCACTCTACGGTGCCAACGCGCTGGCGGGGGTGATCAATATCATTACCCGAGAGGTGGATGAGGCGTACAGCGGTGCAGAGGTGGCGCTGGACTACGGCAGCTTTGATTCCAGAGGCGTCAGTTTTGTGTATGGGCAGCGTCAGGGCGCGTGGCGCTTTAGTGCCAGTGGCATGGTGTACAAAAGTGATGAAGAGGATTTCACCGCGTTTGTGCAGGACAGCGAAAATTTCTCCAAAGGCTGGATCGATAACGGCCTGGCGTCCAACGCCATCGATGGATACGAAAACCCCGCTGCCAGCCAGCCACTGAACCTGCAGCTTGACTATAAAAACTACTACCTGGGCGTTAACTACTACAAAAACAGGCAGTCCCATGGGCTGGAAAAACTGCGCTGGGACTACACCCGCGGCGAAGACAACCGGGAGGTCAGCCTGGCCTATGTCGGCACAAACCTGCCGCTCGGTGCCGACAAGACACTGAAAATAGAGTACCAGCACACCCGCTCGGCACTATGGGGGCGCTACGCCGCCGGGCATGATCCTGATGCTCGGCTGGAGGCCCCCGATGATCTTGATATTTTTACTTTTGCGCCCACGGACGTGGTCGATCCCTCCCTCAGCTTTGCCCAAAATCTGGTGGCCAATGGCTACCTTGATCCGGCCAACATCGATCGCGCCGATATCGAGCAATATTTCATCCACCGCTACAGCAACAAGCGCAGTCAGGGTTCGCGCCGGGACAAGCTGGAAGTTCAGTTTGACTGGGCGATCAACGAGGCCACGGGGCTGATTGCCGGTTACACCTACGACTCAATCCACTACATCGGTCTGGTGGTGACGGATGCGGCAAGGGGCGTCGGGGCCAGCGATAACGTACCGCTGGATACCTCGAAACGAAAAGCATCATACGACAATATCAAGCAAGGCCTGTTTGCACAGATTAAATCGGAACTGGTGGACGATGTTTTCTGGCTCACGGCCGGCGTGCGCGCAGACCGGCAGAACCACTACGGCAACACCCTGAACCCCCGCCTGGGTCTGGTTTGGCAAGCGCGGCCGGGGCGTGTGTTCAAATTTTTGTATGGCGAGGCTTTTCGCGAGCCCAATGTGTTTGAGCTGGCCAGCGACCCCGATGTGGAACCGGCCAAACTGCGCTCTGTGGAGGCGAACTACTCCCAGGTGTTGAGCCCCGATTCCCAGGTCTTTTTTGCCACCTATCACAACCGGGTGAGCGACTTTCTCGGCTCGGTTGGCTCGACGATTGGCTCGGGCATCGGGCAGGTGGATGAGCAGAGCGTCACCGGGCTGGAGTTTCAGCTGGACGCACAAGCCGGTCGCTGGCTCGGTGTGTTGAGTGGTTCCCGGATCGTCGCGGCCGAACAGGTCAGTCAGGGCCAAACGGCGGATCTCGTCTCAATCCCCAGGCAGCGGCTTAACCTGGGGCTCAGCTACCGCTTCTCCTCCGGGCTCAGTGCCAATCTGCTCTACAGGTATATCGCTGCGTACGATGCGTTGAGCGGCAACAAGGAGATCGATGAACTCTTCACCATCGAATCCAGCCATCAACTTGATGCCACGCTGTCGGTGCGCGATATCGCGCTGCTCGGTCAGACCGTGGATGGTTTCGTTACCGTCACCAACCTGACCGATGCGCAGATCTACCAGGCCAATGTGCGGCGCTCCGGGCCGCATCAGTTTTTGCAGGATGGGCGGGCGCTCTACGTCAGGGTGGCGCTCAAATGGCCATGAGTGAATCGGGCATGAGCAAGGCAAAAAACATGCGCCGGGTGGCCCCCTTGCTGGTGTCGATGGTGCTGGCCAGCGTCTCGATACCCGGCTGGGCGCAGGTGGGCGAGTATGAACTGAAGGCCGCCTTCATTGGCAAATTTACCCACTTTGTCCGCTGGCCGGCTCGCCCGGCGCAGGTGTTCAGGTTATGCACCATTGGTGACAACCCTTTTCAGGGGGCACTGGAGGATCTGGTGAAGCTGACCCCCATTGACGGCCGCTCCGCCGTGTTTGTCGACATCCACCAGCCAGAAGAGGTGAAGGCGTGTGACATGCTGTTTATCAGCACCTCGGAGCAGCACAATCTGGCCCATATTCGGCGCAACCTGGGCAACAGTCCCGTACTGACCGTGGCGGATACGCCGGGCTTTGCCGAACAGGGCGTGATGATCAATTTTGTCCATCAGGGCGGCAAGGTCCGTTTCGAGATTAACCCCCAGGCCGCCCGGGCCGCCGGCTTGCAGATCAGCGCACGGCTGCTCAAGCTCGCCATCGTGGTTCCCCCCGAGGCTCAGGCCAGAAACGGAGTGGCGCCATGAAGCTGCTGAGGCACCGCTCCCTGCGCCAGCGGATTATTCTCGTCATTCTGGCTGTGGCCGTTCCCATCGTCGGCCTGGGGCTGGGGTTTGTCATGCTCAAGGATGTCAAAACACTCAAACAGGGCATGCTGGATAACGCCGTCACCATTGCCCGGACTGTCGGGGGTTACGCCGCCGCAGATCTCTCTTTTGGTGACAAGACGGCCGCCGCTGAAACCTTGTCCGGCTTGCTGGCCACGCCGGCCATCGTCAATGCCTTTCTCTACGACAGACAAGGCAAGCTGTTCGTCAGCCTCCATGATGAGCCAGCGGCCGCCGCTTCCCCCGATGCCCGCATACCCCGCCAGCTCGACGCCGGGCAGCGGGAGCTGGCCGAATTTCACGGCGATTATCTCCATGTGGCGAGGCCGGTGCGCTACCAGGGGCACGAATACGGCACCCTCTATCTGCTGTTGTCTACCCGGGCGCTGGATGAAAAGTTGCAGCAGTACGGCGTGTTTCTGCTGATTGCCGCCGTGGTGCTTATCGCGCTGGCCTATCTGCTGGCCAGTGTGCTGCAAAGCGTCATCTCCAGGCCGGTGCTGACCCTGGCCAGCGCGGCGCGGGATATCGCCCGGAGCATGGACTACAGCCAGCGTGTTCAGTTTGATTCGACGGATGAAATCGGTCGCCTGTACAGCGCTTTCAACCAGATGCTGGAACGCATCCAGCAACACGAGACGGCCAGAGACATTGCGGATCGCGCCCGCGAACTGAGCGAAGAGCGCCTGTCGCGTTTTTTTCAGGCCACCTGCGAAGGGGTTTTGTTTCACGAAGATGGCAAAGTGCTGGACGTCAATCCCGGCCTGATCAATCTGGGGGGCTATTCCATCGACGAGATGCTGGGGAAGAACATTCTCGACTTTGTCGTCCCTGCCTGCCATGCCGAGGTGTTGGAGAATACCCGCTCGGGGGCCGCTGCCGCTTACGAAATCGAGTTGCTTGCCAAAGACGGTTCACACATTCCGGTGGAGATCCGGGGCCGCACCTGGCAGGTGGAGGGGCGCAGCGTCCGGGTGGTATCGGTACAGGATATCCGTGAACGAAAAGCGGCGGCCCAGGCGCTGCACCGGGCTTACGAAGAGCTGGAAGAGAAGGTTGTTGAACGGACCCGCGAGCTGGCCGAGGCCAACACCCGGCTCAAGCAGGAGGTCGAGGTGCGCAAACAGGCTGAAATGGCAGCCAATAACGCCAATCGCAGCAAGTCGACCTTTCTGGCCAACATGAGCCACGAACTGCGGACCCCGCTCAACTCCATTATCGGCTTTACCGGCATTTTGAAAGATGGCATGGCCGGTGAGATCAACGAGGAACAGGCGCGCCAGCTGAATATGGTCTACGGCTCGGCGCGCCATCTGCTGGAGCTGATCAATGACATTCTCGACCTCTCCAAGGTGGAGGCGGGCAAGGTGGAGGTTACCGTCAAGGCGTTCGAGTTGCTGCCGCTGCTCGAAGAGGTGCAGGCCCTGATGCAGCCGCTGGCCGATGCCAAGGGGCTGGCCTTGCAGCTCTCGGGCTATGTCCCCGATCACCTGATGAGCGATCGGGGAAAGTTACGCCAGATCTTGCTCAACCTGGTGGGAAACGCCATCAAGTTTACCGAGCAGGGCAATATCACCCTGGTGTGCCGGCAGCGCCGCAACGGAGTGATCTTTGAGGTGAGCGATACAGGCATCGGTATCGCCCCGCAGAGCCTGGCCCATATTTTCGACGCCTTCGAACAGGCGGACAACCGCACCGAACGCGAGTACGAGGGGACCGGCCTGGGTCTGACCATCAGCCGCCGTTTTGTCGAACTGCTGGGGGGACGAATTTCGGCCCGGAGCACCCCGGGGAAAGGCTCCACCTTCCGGGTGGAGTTGGACAATGCCGTGCAGGATGCCGCCCCCCCGCCGGTGTCTCCCCAGGCGCTGCCTGCCCCCGCCTCCATCCCCTCCAGTGAAGCCCCGGCAGCGGCGGGCCGGCTGCTGGTGCTGGTGGTCGATGATGATGAAAAGACCCGAGCCCTGTTGCATTTCTATCTGCAGGATCAGGGTTACTCCGTTATTACCGCCAGTGGCGGGCGAGAGGCGTTGATACTGGCCCGCAGCCAGCAGCCCTTCGCCATTACGCTGGATATCCTGATGCCGGATCAGGATGGCTGGAGCACCCTGAGCGCCCTGAAAGAGGATGCCCGGACCCGCCACATCCCCGTGGTGATCATCTCCATGCTGGATGAACACAGCCTTGGCGTGACCCTGGGGGCGGTGGACTACCTCACCAAGCCGGTGGACAAGGCCCGACTGTTTACCTGCCTGTCTGAACTCCACGGCGAGATCCGGGATGTGCTGGTGGTGGACGATGCGGCGGAGGACGCCGAGCTTGCCCGCGCGCTACTTGAGCCGGCCGGCTATCAGGTACGGGTGGCCGACAGCGGTGCCCAGGGGGTGGCCGCAGTGCAGGCCCGTTGCCCGGATCTGATACTGCTCGATTTGATGATGCCGGACATGACCGGCTTTGATGTGATTCGACGCCTCAAGGCCGACCCCGCCACGCAGGCGCTGCCCATTATCATCGTCAGCGCCAAGACGCTGAGCGAGGCCGAGGCGAGTTATCTGCGCGAACACACCGAAGGCCTGCTGGTTAAGGGGCAGTATGAGCGCGAGGAGATGTTGCGAGAAATTGCCGATAGCCTGGCCGGCCTAGCGAGGGAGTAGATCGAAATCATGCCAAAACCGACGCTGTTGATTGTGGACGACAATGCCCAGAACCTTTACCTGGCACGCTTCTTACTGGAGCGCAGCGGCTATGAAATTTGTGAAGCCCACAACGGTCAGGAGGCTGTTGCGGTGGCGCAGACGCAGCGTCCCGCCCTGGTTCTGATGGATATCCAGATGCCCGGCATGGATGGCCTGGAGGCGACCCGGCAGATCAAGGCCGGCATGGCGGCCCCGCTGGTCGTCGCCCTGACCGCCAAGGTCATGGCCGGCGATCGTGAGGCGATATTGGCAGCCGGCTGTGACGGTTACATCCAGAAACCCATCGACCCGGACAGCTTTGTCAGCGAGGTGGAAACTTACCTGCAGGATGTTGAGGTATAAAAAAGGAGAACCACCATGAAGGTCCTGATCGTTGATGACAAGCGTGAAAACCTCTATCTGTTGCGCGCCCTGCTGAGTGCCCGGGGGGACGAGGTGCTGGAGGCCAGTGACGGCCAGCAGGCCCTGGAGCTGGCGCGCCAGGTTCCCCCCCAATTGATTATTTCCGACATTCTGATGCCGGTAATGGATGGCTTCGCGCTGTGCCGGGCGTGGCGGGCCGACGCCCAACTGAAGTCGATTCCCTTCGTCTTCTACACCGCCACCTACACCGAGCCGAAAGATGAAGAGTTCGCGCTCAGCCTGGGGGCCGACCTGTTTTTGGTCAAGCCGCTGGAGGGGCCGGTTTTTCTACGCGAAATCGCCAACATGCTGAAGCGTAGATCGGCAGACAGACCGGCCCCAGAGGCGGAGCGCCACGAGCCAAACGACAGTGATTTCTATCGCCAGTACAGCGTGCGCCTGGTGCGCAAGCTTGAGTCCAAGCTGGAGGAGATCGAGCAGAAAAATCGCCAGTTGGTGGGCAAGGAGATGGCGCTGCGGGAGGTCAACGCAAAGCTCGGGCAGCGCGTGGCAGAGCGCACCGCCGAGCTGACCCGGCTGAACCAGGAGCTGATCTCATTCAACTACTCCGTGTCGCACGACCTGCGTGCCCCGTTGCGACACATCAGTGGTTTTGCCCAGGCGCTGGCGGAGGACTGCAACGATCAGCTCAGCCCGGCGGGGCTCGACTACCTGGCACGCATTCGCAGCGCCACCGATAACATGGGGGAGATGATCGAAGCGCTGCTGCGTTTGTCCCGCCTGACCTACGGTGAGATCCACTACGAAGAGGTGGACCTGAGCCTGCTGGCCAACCGCATTGTCGCCAACTTGCGGGCGGAGTCTCCTGATCGTTCGGTGGAGGTGTTTGTTAAGCCGGGAATGCAGGCCGCGGGTGACCGGAACCTGCTGGAAATTGTATTGGAGAACCTGCTCGACAACGCCTGGAAATATACCAGCAAGACGCCGCAGCCGAGCATCGAGGTGGGCGTCAGCCACCAGGGGGAAGAGAGCGTCTACTTCGTTACAGACAATGGCGCGGGGTTTGACATGCAGTACGCTGACAAACTGTTCGGCCCGTTTCAGCGCCTGCATGGCAAGGAGTTTGACGGCTCCGGCATTGGTCTGGCGACGGTGCGGCGCATTGTGGCCCGTCACGGTGGCCGGGTGTGGGCCGAGGGGGCACCGGGG
>JALTMR010000112.1 GCA_027001525.1 Gammaproteobacteria bacterium | reverse complement strand
AGTTTGTAGACCCGCACCGACCCGTCCAGCACCAAAGCAAGCTGATGACACACCGCACCTTCGGTTGCAATTGTGTGCCCATCCGGCACCTTCACCAACGTCGTGGCACTGAAAAACTGCCGCCGAAACGGATCAGATGCCTCTCCCAGAAAGGAGAAATGCGCCTCAAGGCGCCGTTGTTGCTCCGGGTTTGCAATCATCGTTTGGGCCAGCATCCAGGGTAGAGAGACAGTCAATGATGACAGGATGAGTATTCATACATAGATTTTGTGCGAATGGCATCTATTATTTTCTTCATGAACAGGCCCAACCGTCTGACTGAAACACAGATCAGGAGAGACACCATGCACACAGAATTCGATCGCCGCCAGCTGCGCAGATCCAAAGTGGATTTAACACAGACCAGCGGGGACTTCCGGCTGGAGATCAACGGCAAGAACATTCCCATACTGGACTCGAACCACATCTCCATCTCGGGCATGGACATCAAGGCCAGCGAGGCGGCCAGGCCCAGTAGCAGCGTCAAACTGCACTTTCGCACGCCGGATATCCACCTCGCCATCAAGGGCCATATCGCCTGGTGTGCCGAAAGCCTCGGCGACGGCAATGCGTACGCCATGGGCATCGAGTTCGACCCCACCTCCATCGACGATAACAGCCTGCTGTTTTTGGCCCTGAGGCGGTATATGGACCATTTTCAGTAGCCCACTTATGAGCCCCTTCCTCCTCACCCAAAGGAGGGGGCTTCCCTCTTTTTTCAACGCTTTTTTTGCCGCTACTGCCCGCCGCCGAAGAGTGATTTGATTCGCTCGCCCTTCTCCGCCCCCGAGGCCACCGACTGCAACAGATTGAGCCCGAAAAACACCTGATACTCGTCACTGTGTTTGGTCACCGCCAGACCGTATTGGCGATAAAAGAACATCAAGCCATGGCCCAGGTCGTTGGCGCCAGCCAGATCGGCATAGGCAGATACCACACTCACCCCCATCGGATTTTTGATTCTGCCGCGGCGGTCATAGTCCGACCAGAAGTAGCGGCCGTACCACTGCATCACCAGTGATGGCGAAAACTGGTTGCCCGCCGGCTGCTTGCGGTTGTAGGCAAACCCCACCGAGGGGTGCATGAAGATGACACGCTGATTAGGCGGCTCGGCCCAGCCCGCACCAGGGGAGCGGGCAGAGGCCCGCGCCAGCAGCCTGTGCGAATAGATCGGCACATAACAGCCGATGGAACGCCAGCCAGACTCCCCCTTTCGCTCAGGGTGTGAGACGCAGTAGTTTATGGTCAGCTCCCACGGGTACTGGAACAGACCATCCTGCAGGTAGCTGTGCCACATGGCGTAACGCCGTTGCTGCTGATAAATGAAGTCACTGGTGGCCACAGAGAGATAGTAGTCCACCGTCTCTTTCATTCGCTGCATAAAGGGGAGCAACGTCAACAGCGCCTGGTACTCCTTGTCGCAGGCTTCATCCTGCTTCGGGCGGCGACTCAGGCAACCGCTATTGTCGTAGGAGATAAGCAGCTCGCGCCAGACTGAATTACGACTATTGTCCTTGATGGTCCAGACGTAGCGATTCCACTCACCACTCTCCTGGCCATCCACCACCTGGCCGGCCTCCTCGGCGCGAGCGAGCTGCGCCGAGGCTCGCCGCAGCCGCTCCAGCATCCGCGTGGCGTTCTCTCGAAACAGAGAGGGAGCGCTATTGCCCATTTCCGAGCCTATTTTCTGCTGTAAAAA
>JALTMR010000111.1 GCA_027001525.1 Gammaproteobacteria bacterium | reverse complement strand
GGTTTTCAAACTGAACCGGCCATCATCGAGCTGGCGGATTTTGTTGATCTCAGTTTTCAGCTCAATTGTGGTGCCGACCTTCTCGTTCTCCGCCAGCAGCATGTCGAGAATATCCCGGGCGCTGTTGTCGCAAAACAGCTGGCCGTGGTCGCGTTCGTGGAAGGGGATCTCGTGGGCCTGCACCAGGGCGAGAAAATCCCACTGGCTAAAGCGGCTCAGGGCCGATTTGCAGAAGTGGCGGTTGTGGCAGAGGTAGTGCTGTGCACTGACCTCGTAATTGGTGAAGTTACAGCGCCCGCCGCCAGACATTAAAATCTTCCGCCCCGCCTTGTTGCCCTGATCCAGCACCAGCACCGAGCGCCCCCGCTTGCCCGCCTCAATGGCGCACATTAACCCCGCGGCGCCGGCGCCAATAATAATGACCTGTGGTGATTTCATGAATAGCCCTGACTGGAGAGGGGCGCTATTTTACTACGTCGCCGCCAGAGCGGGGGGCGGAGATGCCCGCCGGTTCTGTTGCCGCGGCGGGCAGCGTAATATGGGGCAAAACACAGGGATGACGGCATGGCACGCAGAGACGACCCACACAAACCACCCGAGCTCAGTCAGGAGAATTTCAGCCAGTTGCCCCCGGCGGCGTGTGCGGCGTTTACCTTTCGGACGGCGGCGCGGGTGGTGCCGCTGCTGGGAGGGCTGAAGGTTGGCCTGGATGTGTGGCCCGCGGAGCAATGGGACAGACACCTGATGGATTTGCTCGCTGCGCTGGATTGCGGTTTGCTGGGGGGGCTGGGAAGATCTTTGTTCTCACGAGAGGTCGCCAAGGCGGCCCACTCCGCCGCCCTTGCCTTCGGCCCCAATGCTTACTCCGCCGCCGATGCCGCAGCCTACGCCGCCTACGCAGCAGTCGCCGATGCCGCCGCCGATGCCGCTACGTTCGCTGCTGCTGCCGCTGCTGACGCCGCCGCCGACGCTACATTCGTCGCTTCCGCGACCACCCCTAATAGTGCAATGACCGCAGATCTTGCCTGGTTGTTGGCAAACACCAAAAGCGGGGCGTGGGACGCTTCCCTGGCCGAGGCTTTTTTGTGCCGCCCGCTGTGGGAGTCACCCCGGGGCGACTCGCCACCCCCTGAGTGGATGGAGATATCCGAACGCTGGCAGAAACTGATGTATGAGATCGGCCAGGTTGCTGTGGTGGAGCGTTACCAGGGGTGGCTGGAAGGGCGCATCGAACCGGTTGAGGCGATTGAGCGCCGCTTGAGGGAGTGGTACGAGAGGTATGGCGCGGAGGTGGAGCCTGAGAGCCCCGGCCCTGATGAAGCGCTTATCTCAAAAGCCGGGCCTGAAAGTGTGAACCTCAAAGGCGTGGGGCCTGAATTAAGCAATGCCAGCTTTTTCGAGGCGACCGAAGCGGCGGCTCCGGCGCAGCAGGCCGCCCCCGCTGCGGAGTCGGCTGCGGCTCCCGAGCCGGCGACCAGCCGCCTGGACAGCGGCCAGCTGGGCGAGGGGGTCGTCACCGCCAAGGCGGACAAACCCTCGGACGTCGATAATCTGGGGCGTGAATCGCTGGTCAATACCCTGGCCGATATGCTGGCCTCCCCCGATCAGGCGCTGCCCATGACCATCGCCCTGCTGGGGGATTGGGGGGCGGGGAAGTCTTCGGTGATCGAGCAGTTGAAAAAGCGCCTCGACGAGGTGGCCGGCTCCTGGCAGACCGTGCGCCAGCGCGACGCCCGCATCCGCTACATTCATGCCGAGTTCAACGCCTGGGAGTATGAGCAGACCGACAACATTCGCGCCGGCCTGGCGCAGGAGGTGGTGAATGGGCTCACCTCGGGGCTGAGCTGTAGGGAGAAGATCGCCTTCGCCTTCTCCAACGCCTGGCAGCAACACCGCTGGGGGTTTGTTTGGAGTTTGTTCGGTATTGTTGCCGCTGTTGTTGCCGCCGCTGTTTCCGTTGTTATTGCTATACCGAACAATGGGGCCTCAGATCTGATGGTATTAGAGGATGTCGTGGGATCGTTTATCGGGGTGGGTGGTGCGGCCATCTCCTTTTTCGTGCTCTACAACGCTGGGAAGGAGGCGCGCAATATGCTGGAACATCCGCTGGCCAATCAGCTTCGAACCTATCTCAAACTCCCCAGTTACGGCAAACACCTCGGTCTGGTGCCGGTGATCAAACAGCAGATTAAAGCCTTGTGTCGACATCGGCTGGGAAAGATTCACAATGGCCGCCTGCTGGTGGTGGTGGACGACCTCGATCGTTGCAGCCCGGAGTGCATTACCCAGACCCTGGATGCGGTGCGGCTGGTGATGAGCCTCGACAACGTGGCGGTGGTGATTGCCATCGATGACCGCGTTGCTTTTCAGGCGGTGGCGAAACACTACGAAAAGCTGGGGGACGAGTCGCGCCCCGGCTCCGCCATCGCCAGGGATTACCTCGGCAAGATCATCCAGCTGCCCATCAACCTGCCCCAGCCGGGTATGCCTGATCTGCAGGGCTTTATCCGGGGCAGTCTGTTTAACGTAACGTCCCGGCCCAGGCCGCTGTTGGTTGAGGATGCGGCTGTGGCGTCTTCTGCCGAGCCTGTCGGGCCCAATCCACCCGCGCCGCCGGGGCCACTGCCCGAGCCCGGCGAAGAGGTGGATGGTGCTTCCCGTCCGCTGGCCAGCGCTGTCGATGCCGAAAAAACCGCTAGGGCAGCGACGAGCCAGGCGTTTGAGCGCTCTCAGAAGGAGATGGAAGACAGCCACGATGAACGGGCCTGGTTCGAGCAGCTCACTCAGGTGCTGGCGTTCAGTAATCCGCGGCAGTTGATCCGCCTGAAAAACTCCTACCGTTTTCTCAAAGGGGCCTATCACCGCGGTGAGGAGGCGGGTGACGGTGGCCGCAGCGCCTGCCGCGCCATGATGAGTGCGCTGTTCTGGTCCGAATACCTCTACCAGATGCCCTCGCTGGATGACCACGACCCCAACCGCGAGCGCCGCCACGTTGAGGTGGCGATGTGGCACCGCCTGTCGGCCAGTGAGTCTGCCACTGAATCTGCCAGCGAATCTGACAGCAAAACGCCCAATGGCGCGGACACCGTGGTGGCCATGGCGGAGATATTCAAAGAGGTGCTGGCGGAGATGGGGGCCGCGCCGGCCGGTTACTTTGAGCTGATGAACCGGGTGGCCATGGTGGTGATGCCCAGCGCTCAGGGCGGGGTGTTTCTCAGCGAGGCGGCGTTGACAGGTTATGTGGCGGGGCGGGCGAAGTAACGGCGGAGCGGTTGAACGCTCCGCCGCCGGGTTGGTGCTGTGGTGCTACAGCACGGCGATGTCGTAGCCCATCTCTTTAAAGCGTGGGGTGAGGGTTTTGATGGCGAAGCGCTCGTGCTCCTTGACCGCCTCCTGAAAGCGGAACCAGTGGCTATCCTCCTTATCGATGCCGTCTTTCCAGTAGTACTCATCTTTGAAAATCGTCAGCCGGGATTTCAACCCTTCGTTGGAGTCGCGCAGGCCCCTCACCTTGGTGTCGATGGCGGCGTCAAACCAGTCTTTCTCATCAAAATCGGCCCAATTGGGCAGGCGTTTGCGGTAGCTCTTCAGGCGCTCCTCCTCGTAGTAGGGCTTGTTGCCGCTGTAGGTTTTGCCCTGCAACAGAATCAGCTCCTCCTGAAGTTTGGACCACTCCGTTGAGTGCTCCGGCCGGCCCTGGGTTTTGAGGTAGTCGCAATACTGGAAAAAGAGCGCTTCGGCGGCGGCGGTGAAGCGGGCGCGGTTGTTGACCTCGGAGTCCACCAGGCGGATGTCCTCCCAGTAGTGGCTGACCCAGTCGGGGTGGTGCTCGCCGTCGGCATGGCCAATGTCCGGCTTGATGTCGAGGCCGATGTTGTTGAAGTAGTCATACCAGCCAACAAAGTTCTGGTGGGCCCAGGTGTCCACATAGGTGTGGGTGGCGATGCCGATGCGGTAGAGGCGGATGTCGGCGGTGGATTTGAAGGCCGCATCGAGCATGGCGTTGGCGTTTTCGTTGTTGGGGGTGGTGTTGAGAATGTGCATTTTGCCGTCGCGCCGCCGGGCGCTGGGGGCATCAGGCTCACCGGGCACGAAGTGAAAAATCGGGTAGATACGCATCAGCTGATTTTTCGGCTTGAGGATGTTCATGGTCTGGCTGATGAAGTTGGAGTAGTGCCCCTGGCCACGCCGGTCCTGCACGCGAATGCTGATGTCATTTTCGTCGACATACTCCGAGGCGTAGGCGATGGTCTTGGCCTCGTCTTCGTCAAAGCCCGCCCGTAGCGCGATCAGGCCGGTAATCCAGTAGTGAAACTCCGTATTCATCTTCATCTCTCCTTGGTTGCGTTGCTGAGTTGCCATACTAATACGCTTACGCGGGGCGATAAAATGTAAATCTTCCCCCAATTGTGGGCGCCCGTCTTGACCGGGCCGACATGGACGTGTCACAAATAGCCGCTATAGTTGGGGATGGATTTTTATTGTGGCCTGAATCCATATCTTCAGGGTGGATGCAGAGAGCAACATGTCGGTTTTACAGTGCTTTCAATAAATCTTAGCTTTACCCATCGGTTAAGCGGGAATTTTTTGGATGTGCTGCGGAAGCAAGAGCTTGTGCTATGCGCCACCCTGAGGGTACGGCTTCAGGTGTTAATCAAAGTGATATACCGGAGAGTGGTGCAATGAGTGAGGTGGTGGATTTCAAGAATATTGGCAGCTCGGCGCTGGGCAAGGAGCTTAGCCTGAAAGAGTGTGAAGTGTTGGCCGGCATTATGAATGTCAAACACGCCAAAGAGGGGGAGCGCCTGGTGGACGAGCACGGCGAAGAGCACACCCTCTTTTTGCTGGTGGAGGGGCGGCTGGAGGTGCTGAGCGAGATGGATGGCGAAGACGTGGTGGTCTACACCATGTCCCCCGGTGAAGTGGCCGGCACCCGTGCCTTTGTGGATCGCGCCCCGCGTAAGGCAACGCTGCGGGCCAAGGGCGATGTGACGGTCTACACCATGGAGCCCGACGCGTTTGAGTCACTGCTCGATACACGGCCCCATATTGTTTACAAAGTCATGCGCGGCCTGTTCCGTATCACCCACGCCAACCTGCTGCGGATGAACCAGGAGAAGGACCAGCTCTCCAACTACATCAGTAAGTCCGGCGGACGTTACTGATTCGGCATACCCCGCCCGCTGGCGGCGGATTCCCCAATCTTTGGGGAGCGAATAGATTTCATGTCGACACAAAAAAGCGGTGTATTCGGGGCCGGATACGCCGCTTTTTATTGTCTGGTTATTGCCTGGTAATTGCCTGGTCGGGCCTTATGGAAAATAGTAACGCAGGCCAATGCTCAGAGCGTCGTCGTCGGTCAGCTGGTAGTTGAGCGTGGCGGCGAGGTCGGGGGCAAAGGTATAGGCGGCACCAATATTGAGTGACAGATCGCCATCAAGCACAGTGGTGTAGTTGAGGTCACCGAAGATCTCCAGCTCTTCCTTGATACTGGCGCGTACTTTGGCACCAAAGGTGACGCCGAGTTCGCTGTCACTGCGAGAGAGGTCTGCATTGACCAGCGAGGCGTGAATGATGAGGTCAGATTGTTCGAACTCCACCCAGCGGGCGTGGTAGGCCGCACCGACGCTCACCAGATTGTAGTCGAGGCGGCTGACGCTGGCACGCAGCAGCGAACCGGTGAGGGCGAGGTTGGGCTTGATGTCGTAGCTGGCGCTGAGGCGAAAGCCATCAAGACCACTGTCCATGTCGACATACTCGATCTCGGCGTAGTTGTAACTGAACTGGTTGGGGCGGGCCTCGTTCAGGTCCGGTATATCCAGTGCGCTGGCGGAGAGGGGCAGCAGCCCGGCGATTATCGCGCTGTTGAGCAGACTCTTTTTCATCATCACTACCTATGTGTTGTGCGGTCTCGGTGTGGGCAGCATCATGCCAAGGATGGGGGCAGATTTCAAAGCCTGAGCAAATATGTCCCCTATAGCAGTCAGGGGGGAAGATGGGGGATAATCCGCCCCCGTTCTGCAATGAGGTGCTTCGTAAAACAATGAAAATTCTGTTGGCGCCGATGGAGGGCGTGGTGGACTGGTACATGCGCGACCTGCTGACCCGGATCGGCGGCTATGACGCCTGCGTGACGGAGTTTGTGCGGGTGGTGGACAAATGTCTGCCGGAGAAGGCCTATCGTCGCCTCTGCCCCGAGCTGGGTACGGCGGCAAAAACTGCTGCGGGTACGCCGGTAGTGGTGCAGTTGCTGGGCGGGGAGGCGGCGGTGATGGCCGAAAATGCGGCGTTGGCCGCCGCCCTTGGGGCCGCCGGCATCGATCTCAATTTTGGTTGCCCGTCGAAGGTGGTCAATCGCAATGGCGGCGGGGCGGTGCTGCTGAAGGAGCCGGAGCGGATCCAGCAGATTGTGGCGGCGGTCCGTACCGCCGTGCCGGCTCCGGTGCCGGTCACGGCCAAAATTCGCCTCGGCTTTGACCACGCCGATGACGCCCTGGCCATTGCCCGGGCAGTGGAGCGGGCCGGTGCCAGTGCCATCGTCGTTCACGCCCGAACCCGCGCCGATGGTTACAAAGCCCCGGCGCGCTGGCAGATGCTGCGCCCCATCCGCGAGGCGCTGACCATTCCTGTAATCGCCAATGGTGATATCAACAGCGTTGAGGACTATCGTCGTTGCCTGGCGATCAGCGGTTGTGATGATGTCATGATCGGCCGGGGGGCGGTGGGTTGCCCCGATCTGGCCCGCCAGATTCGTCGCTATCAGGGCGGCCAGCCCTGCCAGCCGCTGGCGTGGGCCGAGGTTGCTCCGCTGGTGGTGGGGCTGGCGCAGCAGATGAACCGGACGATCGAAGACAAGCTGGTGCTGGGCCGCATCAAGCAGTGGCTGGTGATGCTGAAAAAAGTCTATCCCCAGGCGCAGCGCTGTTTTGATCAGGGGCGGCGACTGCCGACGCTCGCGCAGATGACGGCGCTGCTGGGCCAGCACGAATAGCGCCCGTCAGTGCCTCCGCTGGACCTCCTGCCGACACACTTTTCCCGTTTCCCCTTTCCCTCTCGACGCTTTGCCGCCGCAGCGGCATGCCGTTGCCGTTTTTCGCTGTCTCCCGCCATTTTGTTTTTGTAACTCCATGTTTTGTTTGATCAATCCAAGTTGGCACTGTCATTGCTCCTGTTCCAGGGAAGAAGAAACGAGGAGCCGTTGTAATGGGTATCAGTCTGGATAAAGCATTTGGAATTCACGAGGCAGCGCTGCGCTTGCGAGCCGAGCGTACCCAGGTGCTGGCCAACAACATCGCCAACGCAGACACCCCGGGTTACAAGGCCCGTGACATCGATTTCAAATCAGCTCTGAGCAATGCCATGC
>JALTMR010000110.1 GCA_027001525.1 Gammaproteobacteria bacterium | reverse complement strand
CGCCGTGCACCCGCTGCCGCAGCGTTATCTCGCAGAGGCTCAGGCCCGGCATTTGAACACCGCTGCCTCCCAATCGTTTCCGAGCATGGTGATGGCGGGGGAGGAGGTGCAGCTGGCCAGCCTCAAGGCGGTAACGCCAGGTTTTCCCCTGCGCGGAAGGCTGCGTGTAGCCGAACAGCCAGGTTCCCCCGATCGGGAGGCGAGCGACATTCCCGCGCCTGGCACCGTGTGGGCCGAGCGTCGCCTGCTCAGTGCGCTGCAGATGGGTGTGGGAGATCGCCTCATGGTGGGGGCGGTGGCGTTGCAAGTAGCTGCGGTGCTGACTTACGATCCCACCAGCGCTTCGGGAACGCTGTTTAGCCTGGCCCCCGGTCTGATCTTTAACCAGGCTGATCTGGCTGCCAGCCAGCTGGTTCAGCCCGCCAGCCGCGTGCGCTACCGGCTCTATATTGCTGGTGCGGCAGCTGACATTGCTGCTTACCGGCAGCAGCTTGAGCGCGAGCTGCAAGCGGGAGAGGCGTTACAGGATCTGGACAATGCCCGGCCTGAGGTGCGTGCTGCCCTGGCGCGGGCGCAACGCTTTCTCGGCCTGGCGGCGCTGGTGAGCGTGTTGCTGGCCGGGGTGGCGGTGGCCATGGCGATTCAGCGATTTGTGCGCCGTCACCTCGACAGCTGTGCGGTGATGCGTTGCCTGGGTGCGGAGCAGACGCTGATCTCGCAGATCTATCTCCACCAGATGCTGGTCTTGGGGCTGGGAGCCAGTGCGCTGGGCGTGATCGTCGGTTATGTGGCTCAAGGCGGTTTGGTCGTGGCGTTAGGTTCGCTGATCGGTGCCGAGTTGCCACCGCCCTCGCTGGTGCCGGCAGGGTGGGGCCTGATGACGGGCATGGTGACGTTGCTGGGCTTTGGGGTGCCGCCTTTGTTGCGGCTGCGCAATGTCCCCGCTTTACGGGTGTTGCGCCGCGAGCTGGGCGGAGCCGGTATCAGCGGCGTGGTGGTCTACGGTCTGGGAGCAGCGGCACTGGCGCTGCTGGTGGTGGTTCAGGTCGGAGACTTGAAGATGACCGCCCTCGTCTTGCTCGGCATGGCGTTGACTTTGCTTCTGCTTGGGGCACTGGCCTGGGGGATGGTGCGCCTGCTGGGATCGCTGCGCGGGCAGATGGGTGTGGCTTGGCGTTTTGGTCTGGCCAACATCTCCCGCCGCACCGCTACCAGTGTGGTTCAGGTGGTGGGATTTGGTTTGGGGATTATGGCTCTGTTGCTGTTAACCCTGGTGCGGGCAGATCTTATCGGGCAATGGCAGGAGCACCTGGCCGAAGACGCTCCCAATCGCTTCCTGATCAATATTCAACCCCAGCAGGTGGCATCTGTGCAGCAGTTTCTCAGCGCCCGGGGGTTGGCGAACACCACCCTGCATCCCATGGTGAGAGGGCGTTTGGTGGCAATCAATGGGGAAGCGGTGGCGGCCGACCGTTTTGATAACGAACGGGCCAAACGCCTCGCTTCGCGGGAGTTTAATCTCTCCTGGGCCGCGCTGTTGCAGGCGGATAACAAGGTGGTGGCCGGCCAGTGGTGGGGGCCGGAGACGGCTACCCGGCCTCGCATTTCGCTGGAGCTGGGGCTGGCGAACGCCTTGGGGCTCCACGTTGGAGATACTCTGACTTTTCGTGTGGGTGGGGAGGATGTCAGCGCCTATGTTGCCAATCTTCGCACTGTGGCTTGGGACTCTTTTCAGGCCAATTTCTTTGTCCTGGCCGCCCCCGGGGTGCTGGACGGCTACCCTGCAACCTACATCACCAGCTTCCATCTGCCCGCCTATCAGCAGCAACTGCTCAACCAGTTGGTTGAGCAGTTTCCCAACATTACCGTGATCGATATTGCTGCGGTGATGGATCAGGTGCGAAGCATTATTGAGCGGGTGACGCTGGCGGTGGAGTATGTCTTTCTCTTCACCCTGCTGGCGGGATTGATGGTGATGTATGCCGCTATTCACTCCTCCCTTGATGAACGGATCCAGGAGATCGCCCTATTGAAAACTCTGGGGGCAGGAGAGGCGCAGCTGATGAAGGGCTTGATGGCCGAGTTTGGTGGCCTCGGTCTGCTTGCTGGTGTGGTGGCGGCCACGGCAGCCAGCGCGATCAGCGCCCTGTTGGCGCTGAAATTATTTGACCTGCCCTATGAGGTGAATATCCAGCTGTGGCTGCTGGGCGTCTTGCTCGGTGCGGCAGGGGTTGGCATCGCCGGTACGCTGAGTACGCGCACTATGCTGAAACAGCCACCGCTTCAGATGTTGGGAAAAATGTAAATATTTGCGGATAAGCATAGTTACTTATGGTTTTTCTGCCGATCTTTTCTATACTCTGCTGAACGCGCGCACTTTGGCCAGACGCCGGAGACGCCGCCTCTCTCCTTAGTACTCAATAATAATCAGAGGAGACTCTGAACAGTTATCTGCTCACTTTGTGTCCGCACGGATGGTGTTTTGTTTGTGTGTGACAGAAAAAGGAAGATGAGCGCCATCCGGGCCTAGACCCTACTTTATTATTGGATACGATTGTGGTTGCCAACAGAGCCAAGACCTCCAGTAACGATTCCGATCACGCCTCCTTCTCTCATGCCCAGCAGCGTAACGTGCGCTGGAATCTGCGTGCCTACCATTGTGCGGGTAGTTGTGAAAGTGACAATGTGGTGCAGGTAGACCCGCTCGGCACGGCCGCTGAAATCCGTGAGCTGATCAACGACTATGCCGATGTGGTCTGGCGTGGTGCTCATTGGGGCGTGTACATGGGGGACGATTTTTATATTGAGTTTGATGTCGGGCTGGCGGATGAGGGCGGTGATGACGAGGTACTGGAATATTTCAGCCTGCTCGTGGTGGGTGAAGGGGATGCCAGTGGTTTTCTCAGTGAATTTTCATCTGCCTACGAGCTTGTCTTTTGTGACGCGAATAGCGGCGAGGTGGTGGAGGAGTTTTCGACACTGGACAGTATCGCTGCCGACAGCGCTCAACAAGAGGCAGTTCCTGCTTCTGCGCCAGCCTCGTTCAATGAACGACGCCAGAGTCATCCACTTGAAGGGCTTGAGTTTGAGGATGTGTGGGTCAATTTGAAAGCCGCACAGAATAATTTCGTGGCCCTGAATGGCGATTCTGTATTGATTGCTACCGCCTCTATCGAAGATCTCTATCGCATCATTGATGAGTATGAGGCTCACCACAAAATCGTACTGCAAAGCAGTATGTTGTGGACGGGCAGTCAGTGCTATGAACTCTCCAGTGTGACTGAAATTGTGGAGGATGCCGAATCCCAGGCCTGTCAGGTCTGTTTCTCTGGCATGAGCTGGCCGGTGGATGTGACGTTTGCGACCTGTAAGGACAAGTCAGAGTTTATGGATGTCATCCTCACGCGGGTGTCTGCAGTCAACCATGTGGTACCGGAAAAAAAAGGTGTTGGTGCCGCCGAGGTTTTACTGCTGGTGCTGGCGTTGACTTGCTTTGCCGTAGGTGCGGTTGAGCAGTCGCTGTGGATTGTTCTGGCATCTCTGGCGGTCCTGTTTTTCGTCGTAGCTTCCCTGATGCGTAGTGGATCAAAACAGTCTAGAATGAAAACCGTTTACCGTTTCAGTCATTGACTGGAGCACTCTGCCAATAGGTGGTAAACATCGGCCGGTTTCGTTCGAAACATATATGCGACTACATTGTGTTTTTACCTGACCAGGGCGGGGCCGGCCTCTCGCTTTTTTTGGTTTTGCTTTGGGCGGTTATCTTCCCCGTTGCCGCTGCGTATTACACCCGATCCAAACTCTCCTCACATTGTTCTCACACTATCTGCCCGAATGCCGCTGTTGATTAATGCCGCCCAGGTTTTGTGGCGGTAGGCGGTATACCGGGGGCGATGACTGTTTTCGATAGCACCTCGTCTGTTTCCTGAATCTGTCTGATCAAGGCTCGCCTCGCCCGATGAAGCTTCCGTCTGCCAACGCGTTTGTTGGCACATTCTCCTGCCGCCCCTGAGGGTCGGCAACGCTGGCAGCGTGAACTGTTATGAGACTGAATTATAGTTACAAGCTGGTTATTCCTGTGCTGATTGCGGTGTTCACCGTGGTGATGGTGGCGCTGGTCTATATCAACAAGTTGGATGCGTTGTTATTTGAAGCTGAGCGGGAGGCCATCAGCGAAGCGCGGCGCGGTATGAGTATTACCCGGGGGGCCATGGAGGCGCTGCTGCAAGCGGGCCAGGACGAGGGGGTGGCGAGCATCATAGCTCTTCATGCTGATTCACCCTATTTGGTCGCTATGTTTGTTTTTCAGCCGGATGGGCGGATTATTTTCTCCTCCCGTACCGCGGATCAAAACCGCTCCTGGCGCGAGCAGGGCTATCCTCTGTCTGACTCGATTATCCGGCGAGTGCAGCTGAGCCGAGCCATGGAGCTGGTGAAGTCAGCAGATGGTGAGTCGGTGTATGGCTACGCTCCGGTGTGCGGCACGCCCGGCTCTTCTGCGTTGCCTTCGTTGCGGTGCAATACGCTGTTTTATCAAATCAGTCTCCAGTCTTACCGCGAGGTAGTGGGGCAGGGGGTATGGCGTCAGTTTCTTCAGGAGGCGGCGGGGATTGTGCTCATTTCGCTCGCCTTGTGGGTGGTTTTCCATTTTATGCTGACGCGGCCCACTGATCATCTCATCTCCACCCTGCGGGACTTTTCCCGGGGGCAGCGAGGTGTGCGGACGAATATGTCCAGCGGGGGAGAGTTGTCTCGTATTGGTCAGGGCATCGATAAGATGCTGGACAAGATCGTTGTCGATGAAGCCACACTGCGCGAGCGCGAAGAGTACCTTCGGGCGCTATTTGAATCAGTCTCGGAAGCGATTCTGACCATCGATAAAACAGGCGTGTTGCTGAAGGTGAACTACGCGGCGGAGCTGATGTTTGGTTATTCGGCTGCGCAGATGTTGGGTAAAAACATCGAACTGCTCTTCCCTTGTGATGATGTCCTCGGCGTGCTGAGACAACTTCTGGACGGTGCTGGGGGAGGGGGGCGTCAGTGCGAGTGCCGTGGCCAGAAAAAGGGCGGGCAGAGGATTTTTGTCGAAGGTTATTTCAATGTGATTGATGTGACCTCTTCACCGTTGGTGGTGGGGGTAGTGCGTGATGTCAGTGCCAGACGGCGGGCAGAAGAGAAGCTGGTGCTGGCCAAACAGGTGTTTGATCACTCCGGCGAGGCGATCATGATGACCGATGAGCGGACCAGGATTATTGATGTCAATCCTGCGCTGTTGTCGGTGAGTGGTTACTCGCGGGCAGAGCTGATTGGCGAGTTGCCCTCCCTTATGAAATCGGGGCGTCACAACGCGAAATTCTATCAGGCGATGTGGCAGGAGATTGAAGCGCGGGGTTGTTGGGTCGGGGAGGTGTGGGACCGGCGCAAAAGTGGCGAAATCTATCCTAAAAAACTGACCATCAATGCCATAAAAAATGCCGCCGGCGAGGTGACCCACTACGTGGGCATCTTTTCAGATATCAGCCACCAGAAGGATGTCGAAGAGAAGCTGCAGCTGTTGGCCTATTATGACCCGTTGACTCAGCTGGCCAATCGATCGTTATTCAAGGACAGGTTGTTGAGGGAGATTGAAGTGAGCAAGCGGCAGCGTACCCGGTTTGCCTTGCTGTTTATCGATCTGGATCGTTTCAAAGCGGTGAATGACACGCTGGGCCATAACGTAGGGGATAAGCTATTGCAGGCGGTGGCCAGCCGGATAAAACAGTGTGTGCGTGAGTCCGACACGGTGGCGCGCCTGGGGGGTGATGAATTTACAGTGATTCTGGCCAATGTTCACGCTGAACCCGGTGTGTCTATGGTGGCAGAGAATATTATTGATTCGTTGCAGGATCCGTTCGACATTGATGGACAGCTGGTGCAGGTCGGGGCCAGTATCGGCGTGGCTATCTATCCGGACAACGGGGCGGATTACTCCACCCTGCTTAAAAGTGCCGATGCGGCGATGTATCAAGCGAAAAATGAGGGCAGAGGGCGTTGCCGGTTCTTTGCCGGGGCGCTGGAGAGTGGGGAGTCTCACTGACTTGTTCTTGTTTCAATTCACATGCTAAGTTTATCGCCACTTCAAGGGAGGATATCTATGCGTTTGGTGCTGGCGATTTTGATGCTGGGCGTGGCCTCATTGGCTACGGCGCAGCAGGACGCTGTTGATGAGCAGGCCGAAGCGCTGCTACAGGCGATGGAGCTGGACGCTGAAGGCACGGCGGTCTCAGTTGATCTGGAAAAGGGACGCTTGATTACCATCAAAACAGCCATTGGTACCCAGCTTCAGGGGTTTGTAGCCGGCCCGCTTGATGCGAAGCAGGGGATTTTGCTGCTGCACGATCGCTGGGGGTTGAATGAGACCATGCGCCAGCGCGTTGAACTGTTCGCTGCTCGCGGCTATCGGGCACTGGCCATCGATGTTTTTGATGGCCGGGCATCCAATGTGTGGAAATACGCAACTGAAATTCTGAATGCCACGGATCCCGAGTGGGTGAAGCGCGATGTGCTGGCCGGTGTGGCTTATCTCCAGGCACCGCAGCGGAAAGTGGCCGCCATGGGCTGGGGCTTCGGGGGTTGGCAAGCCTATCAGGCGGCACTAATGGCCTCTGACCAGCTTGATGCCGTGGTGGTTTGGTACGCGCCTCTGTATGCCAGTATCCAGGAGGCGCGAGCGATTTCGGCTCCCCTACTGGCGATCTTTGCCCAGGACGATGTGCGGGTATCGGCGCAGATGATTGCATCTTACGAAGGTATGATGAAAAAGAGCGCCAATGTGTTCAGAGATTACGTCTACGAGGCTGATCACGGTTTTGCCGATCCGCAGTACCCCAGCTTTGATGAGGATATCGCCAATGACGCTTGGCAGAGCGTCGATCGCTTTCTGGCGGCGTTTGTCGAAGACTGAGCGGTAACGAAACACCCCTTAGAACGTCCGTCCACTCCAGCCAAACATATGTCGCGCCGGGCTGGAGAATTCGATATAGACCCGTGTTTTCTCAATGCCCAGTGTCTCTTCCATAAGCTTGCAGATCTGTTGTGAGAACACGGCTGTCTGTTCTTCGGGCAGGCCCAGGCTTTTCAGCTCCAGGTAGGCGAGCGGTGCACGGGTGCCCGCAAACATCATGGCTACGTCAGTGTGCAGTGAGATCATGACGTAGCTTTCCGGCTTGCCCAGCATTTGGGCAAGGCTGGTGGATATTTTGCCCAGCAGGTCAGTTGTTGTGTTTGGGTCGACTTTGATATTGGTCTGAATTGTCAGATAGGGCATGTGGCCTCCTGTTTCCTTGCTGTTCTGTTATACTATTCCGCTTTGTTTTTGGGTTGACGGTTG
>JALTMR010000109.1 GCA_027001525.1 Gammaproteobacteria bacterium | reverse complement strand
CCGCACTGCGGCAGCAAACTGACGACCGCGCTCTTCAAAGCCGCTGAACATATCGAAACTGGCACACGCGGGCGACAACAACACACTGTCTCCCGCTTCCGCCATGCGCTTCGCCTGACCCACAGCGTCTGCCATATCCCCGGCTTGAGTGACCGGCACGCAGTCGGCCAGAGCCTCCTGGATCTGCGCCGCGTCTTCACCTATCAGCACCACGGCCCGGCAATGTTGCTCAACGGCCTCTTTCAGGGGCGCAAAATCCTGCCCTTTGGCCTGACCACCCGCGATCAGCACGACACCACCCGGCATCCCCTCAATGGCCGCGACGCTGGCCCCGACATTGGTCGCTTTGGAATCGTTATACCAGGTCACGCCGTGCGTCTGCGCCACCCACTGGCAACGATGGGCAAGGCCGATAAACTCCGGCAGCACCGCCAGCATGGCCGCCATGGGCAGACCAACCGCCGTCCCCAGCGCCAGCGCAGCCAGAGCGTTGGCTATATTGTGGCGGCCGGCCAACCGCAGCCGGGAGGCTGGCAGCAGGCGCTCACTGCCTCGCGCAAGCCACAGCTGCCCGTCGTGTTCCAGCAGACCAAACTGCCCCTCGTCCTGAGGCTTGTTCAAGGTGAAGCCGATACTGCGGCGGCCGCTCCTGTGCATACCGGCCACCACGGGATCATCCAGATTGATCACCATCACGCCATCACCCGCGTAGATGCCCGCCTTGGCATCGGCATACTCCACCATGCCCTCGTAGCGGTCGAGGTGATCCTGGCTGACGTTGAGGACCACGGCAGCCGCGGGGTTGAGTGAATGGGTGGTCTCCAGCTGAAAGCTCGACAGCTCCAGAATATAGAGATCGGGCGCTTCGCCCTGGAGCAGCTCCAGGGCCGGTGTGCCGATATTGCCGCCAACACGAACGCGCTGACCGGCATATTGCGCCATTTCACCCAACAGCGTGGTCACAGTACTTTTTCCGTTCGACCCCGTGATGGCCACCAGCGGCGCATCGGCATAACGGGCAAACAGCTCAATATCCCCAAGCGCCTGCTTGCCGGCAGCAATGGCCGCCGCCAGCACGGGCGTTTTGAGAGAGACGCCAGGGCTCACTATCAGCAGATCAGCACGCTCAATCTGGCCGGCATCGAAGCGGCCCAACACCAGCGCCAGCCCGGGCAGCTCCTGACGCAGCTCGTCCAGGCCGGGCGGCGTATCACGGCTGTCCATCACCACCACCTCAAAACCCCGGTCCACCAAAAAGCGCGCGCACGAAAGCCCGGTCTTGCCCAAACCGATGACAACCGCCCGGGGCATTTGCTGCTTGTTGTTATCGCATCCGTCCACGCACAGTTTCCCAGCCCCTAGCGGAGCTTCAAAGTTGCCAGGCCAATCAACACCAAAATGACGGTGATGATCCAAAAACGGACAATGACCCGGGGTTCGGGCCAACCTTTCAATTCAAAGTGGTGGTGCAACGGGGCCATGCGAAATATTCGCCTGCCGGTCAGCTTGTAGGAGACCACCTGCAAAATCACCGACACGGTCTCCATCACGAACACCCCGCCCATAATGGCCAGCACAATCTCCTGCCTCACCACCACGGCAATCACGCCCAGGGCAGCACCCAGCGCCAGCGCACCGACATCCCCCATGAACACCTGAGCGGGGTAGGTGTTGAACCACAAAAACCCCAGGCCCGCCCCGGCCAACGCACCGCAGATCACCACCACCTCACCGACGCCGGCCACATAGGG
>JALTMR010000108.1 GCA_027001525.1 Gammaproteobacteria bacterium | reverse complement strand
GTCGTTCTCGAAAGCCCAGCTCCTCAAAAGTGTTGGGTTGGTCGATCTGTTGCGACAGGGCTTCTGCCATGCCGGTGAGTCGCAGGCTGTGCAGTTGTTGCAAAGTGTTGTTCATCGGGGTGTCTCCCATGGATAGCAATTTATAGTTAGTGGTAGTAGTCCGCACCGCGCACATTGTCATGCTCAAGTGGCAGGCTGGTTTGCGTGTCTGTCTCGGTCTCTTGCAGTGGCACCTTGTCCAGGCTTTTGCTGAGGATGGAGGCGATGCTTTTGTAGTTCATGGCGCTAATGTGTTGGGCGCGTTGGCAGGCGGCTTCGAGACGGGCCTGGCTGTATTTTTTGGCGAGGCTCAGCAGTCCCAGGCAGGCGCGATAACCGTGCTCGGGATGACGTCTGGATTCCAGTTGGTGCTGTACCACGGTGCGGGCGTGTGGTCCGATCTTTTCCGCCCAGCTCAGGAAGCGCTGCGGTGACCATTCCTGGTGTTTGCGGTGGGCCTTGGCCATGTGATTGGGGTCGGTGCTGTGTGATCCCTTGGTGTGGGCACGCGCATGCAAGGCCACCTGTTTGCTGTTATGCAGGATAGTCAGTGTGGTTTGCCCCGCATGAATCATCACCTCCTGTTTCACCAGCTGATAGGGCACCGAGTAATAGTGGCCGTCGTACTCGACGTGGTAATCGAGATGCACGCGGGCCTTTTTGATTTCGCGGTATTCATAGGGGCTGTCGGGCAGCGGTTTCAGCGCGGGTTTGTCGAGCCGCTCAAACTGCTCCCGCCGGCAGCCGGGGCGTTTTTTGAAGGCACGGCGATTCAGCTCATCCAGCAAAAAACGAATCGCCTGATTGAGGGCGGCCAGGGTAAAGAAGGTCTGCTTGCGCAGCCGCATCATGATCCAGCGCTCCACCAGCTGGACGCCGACCTCGGCCTTGGCCTTGTCTTTGGGTTTATAGGGACGCGCCGGAATTACGGCGACCCCGTAGTGCTCCGCCAATTGGCTGTAGGTAGGATTGAGATCCGGGTCATAACGACAGGCCTTGCTCACCGCACTTTTTAAATTATCCGGCACCACCACCTCCGGCACCCCGCCATAAAAGGTAAAAGCCCGCACATGTGAACCGATCCAGTCCGGCAGGCTTTGTGACCAGGTGGCCTCGGCATAGGTGTAAGAACTGGCACCCAGCACCGCCACAAACACCTGCGCTTCACGCAGCTCGCCGGAGTCAGGATTGACCACCGCAATGGTTGGCCCGCAGTAATCGACAAACAGCTTCTCTCCCACGCGATGGTGCTGGCGCATCGACAACTGTTGCTTAGAACGCCAGCGCCGAAACAGCACCGTAAAACGCGAATAACTGTAATGGGCCACGGGGTGAGCCTGGGCATACTCCTCCCACAGCAACTGGCGCGTCATGCCTTTGCGTTTCAGCTCCCGCTGCATTTCCACAAAATCTGGTTCAGCGAAAGCACGCGATACTGCCGCCTTGCGCCCCGGCTGCAACAGCGCCAGCAATTGATGATCGGACATATCCTCCGGCAGCGGCCAAAGAAGACCTGCCGCTTCGGCTCGTTTCAGGTACTTGGACACCGCCCCCAGCGACAGGCTGAGACTGAGCGCGATTTGGCGCAGCGGTAATTTGGCATCGTATTTGAGACGCAGAATATCTTTGATCTTTTGCATAGAGACCCTCTTCGTAGTCATGGTGGCTCCTGATGGCTGATGGGCACAAAAGGAGCGCAGGTTAAGGACAAAGC
>JALTMR010000107.1 GCA_027001525.1 Gammaproteobacteria bacterium | reverse complement strand
CCACTTCAACGGGAGCGGGAAAACCGCTGGCGAAAGAAACACCCCAGACGGGGGCAAGTACGAAGAAAAAAAACAACCTGAGCGGAAAACCTCGGCTCCAGTGAGACAAGTTCAAAATCACCTACTCCTACAAAGATGTGTCACTTAAATTACTGCTTCTATTATTATTGTGTGCCATTTAGCACGGCCAGCCACCGCTACATCGCGGCTTAACTTTGACAATTTTGGTAAATGTTCGGGTTATTTGCTTAGACATGCGACCATAGCTAGGCCAGAATAATGGACTTCACGCGTGACTGCCACGGAAATTACTTTTAAGGCATACGGTTAGATACCGATAATAAGTAATGATCCCAGCAACTAAACTGACGAACGGGAGCTTTCATCTTAAATAACGCCCACCAAGCCAAATGAATAGCCTTAAACTGAAGATACCTGTTCGAGACAACAGCTCTAGTGTCAACGTCAACCCCAACGTTAGCCACATCAAGCGTATTCTGGAGGGTTTGCCGTTGGCAAATCCCGGCGAGTGCTGCCTGAAAATCACCAAACTTGTCTACCAGCTTAACCGCGCCCCTATCGATGTCAAAATCCGCATCAAGGTCATGGCGCTTATTCTGCCCCTGTTTCAGGACGTCATAAACAGCCTGCGCAACAACTACATCAACGCCAACCTGCCACTTTCAGAGAAGCGCCAACAGCTGGCCCTGGCCTCGCGCCGCCTGCTGGTTGAGATGAGCCACGCCTACAAGATCATCGTCATGGACATGGTGGAAAAGAAAACATCCGACACATCCTTTCTGCCACAGGCCATCTATTGCGCCATGAATTGTCTGTCCCGCCTGCTGCTCGACAGTTACGCCCTTTATGCTGTCGAGCCCAGACAGACGTGGCTGGAGATCAACCAGCTCTACCTCTTCTCCGAGGCAAACCGCCACCACGAGACCAAGCTCGTACCGTTCTCACCCAAACATGAGCCGCACCCCGCAACCATCATCAATACCTACAAACGGATTGTGCTGCTAGCCCTGGCCAACCCTTACCATTTGATGCAGGGTGAAGTCACCAAGATGTACTACCTGCTGAAAGACTGGTGCACGAAGATCGATATCGTCTCCCTCAGCACGCCCAAGCTGCCCGAGGGCAAGCTGTTCATTGATCTCGCCGTTGACGCCCCCCCCATGTATGCGCCAAAAACGCAAAATGGATTGCAGGCCATTGAGCCGCGCCTGCTTGAGATCACCGGATTGATGAGCATGCTGGAAAATGAGATTCGGGGGCTGGCGATTGAAAGTCGCGGCAACCCTACGCTGAACAACCTCGGCCGCCGCATGGAGCGCGATATGTACTTCCGCTGGGCAGAGGCGTGGGGATTACGCCGTGAACGAATGAGTCACCGCAAGACACGTCAGGCCCCCGCCAAGCTGCTCTCGGGTCTCACCGGGGCCCATCACTACATCAGTGGCGGCAAACCCTTTACACCCGAAGAGGACGAAGTTCGCCTGCGGGGAAATAAAACAAGCACCCGCAACGCCTACTCCCTCTCCCTGGTCCCGGAAGAGCACCAACCCTGGCTCCAGACCGATACGACCAGCCAGCGAGTGCTTCCCACGCACCGCACATCCCAGTTTGACGCCTCAACCAACACCAGCGACAAAGACCTGTGGGTGAAAGTCTTCACCACCTCGGATGCCGCACTCGATGGCTTTGCCGACAAGCCGGACAACGAGGATGCCCCCAAGGCCTGTGAAGT
>JALTMR010000106.1 GCA_027001525.1 Gammaproteobacteria bacterium | reverse complement strand
CATGCTGGAGCAGGAGGTGAAAAGCCTGGCTGAGCCAGGTGAGGCTGCTGTGAGGCACTATTACGAGCAGCATCTGGATAAATTTACCACGCCGGCTCAGTTAAGGGTGTCGGTGATTTTGTTAAGAGTGGCACCTTCGTCCGGCTCGTCTGCCTGGCAGGCGGCCCATGACGAAGCTGGCAGGCTGTATGCCCGGATACAGGCCGGCGCGGATTTCGCCGAGTTGGCGCAGCTGCACTCTTCTGATGCGTCGGCCGATAATGGTGGTGACCTGGGGTTTGTTCACCAGGGGATGTTGTCTCCAGAGGCGCAAGGGGTGGTCGATGGTTTGGTTGTTGGGCAAGTGTCCGAGCCTGTGGCCTTACTTCAAGGGATTGCAATTTTTCAATTGACGGAGCGACGAGCTGCTGAGGTTAATCCGTTTGAGCGGGTGAGGCAGCGAGCGATTTCGCTGCTGCAGCGAGAGCGTGGAGAGGTGGCGTGGAGCGAGTTGATTCATGCGCTGCGTGCTAAAGCAAAAATTGTTGTGCGGAATGATGGCGCACTAGAGCAACAGATAATGAAAGATTATGTGCCGGCAGCTGAATAAATTTATCTACTTACCATGCCGTAGCGTCGGGTGTGTTTTATGACTCGAGTGGGGCGAGCTTGTCTTTCGTCTCTCGCGTCGGGGCTGCTGCTCTCTATTGCGACAGCCGGTTCGGCTGCCGCTGCTGTGCTGGGGCCGGTGGATGTCTCCGGTTATCTTGGTTACAACTATCGGTCGCTGTCTGAAAGTGCTGGGCAGGAGAGCGTGAGCCATCAGTTGAATGGCACGGTCAATGCGTCTAGCTATTTGTGGCAGCCCTGGTTGGCGACGGCCGACAGCTCTTTTACCTTTACCCAGGACAGTTCTGACTACTCGTCTGAACAGCTTTCCAATAGCACGAGTTCACAGATTTTAACGGGAAACATAGGGTTAAACGTATTCCCCAAGAGCCGAACGCCCTTTACCGCTCGCTTGCAGCTCTCTGATAGCCGTGTTGATCGTGAGCAGGTGGGTGGCGTACCTGTTACCTTTGTAGGAGAGGAGTACTCGTCCACCTATCTCGGTCTGAAGCAGAGTTATCTGGGGGAAGAGGGGGATCGTTACCAGGCGCGGCTTGATTTGCGCTCCTGGGATTCTGCGCGTGGGGGGCAGTACAAGGAGCAGTCGGTCGGCCTGGATGTTGATCTTCGTCGGGCTCAACAGCGGTTCGTGGCGCGGGGGAACTATAGTGCGACGGATCAGTCGGCAGTGGAGCGTGAGAACAAGTTCATTACCATTGACTTGAGTCACTTCTACTATCCTGCACGTTCGTTTCGTCTGGACTCCAAGGTGAGCATATATGACTACGATCGCTCCTTTCTTGATCCGTCCAGTGAAAACAGGGATACGCGCATCTCTTCTACGAACATTACCCAGGTTTCCAGCTTTGCTTTTTGGCGGCCCCAGAATTTGCCCTGGACGGTGAGTGCGGGTGCGCGAGTCTCCTCCACTGACAGCTCGCCCGACAGCGTGTCGGGAACAGATCAGTTACAGGTTGCCGCTAACGCGGGGATTTTCTACCGGGTCTCTCAATATCTGCGCTTTGATGCCAGCATGTCAGCAACGACCCGAAAGTCTATGGATAACGTATCCAATATTTCAATTACGAATGAGTATTACCGGGGCCGTATTGGCGGGCTCTACAGCTCCATGTGGTATAGCTTCTATGAGTTTATGTATCAGTGGTACG
>JALTMR010000105.1 GCA_027001525.1 Gammaproteobacteria bacterium | reverse complement strand
GCACCATGCTGATGTCTTTCTGCACCTCTTCGTCGTCGAACTTGCGACCGATCAAACGCTTGATAGCAAACAGCGTATTTTTGGGATTGGTCACCGCCTGCCGCTTGGCCGACTGCCCAACCAGCACTTCACCGTCGTCGGCGTAAGCAACAATCGAGGGTGTGGTACGGTCGCCCTCAGCGTTTTCAATCACACGAGGCTTCCCACCTTCCATGACCGCGACACAGGAGTTAGTGGTCCCCAAGTCAATGCCGATAATCTTGCCCATTACAATATTCTCCGTAGTTAATCTTTCTAATTCTGTTTCGCTGCGACCCCGAACCAATCTGCTCCGGGGCCACCTCAATCCAACGTTATCTAATCAATGGGGACAGGCTGATAATTTATCAAGCCAACTCATCAATTTTTGATGAACCGGATGACTCTTTCCCGCCTGAATTCGGCCCGGCCACCACCACCATGGCGGGACGCACGAGACGGTCATTCAGCGAAAAGCCCTTCTGGAACACATTAATCACAGTATTCGGGGCGGCATCGGGCACATCTTGCATCGTCATCGCCTGATGCTCGTCCGGGTTGAACATGCCGCCCTCGGGGTTAATCTCTTTGACGCCAAACTTGCCCAATGCATCCACAAACATCTTCAGCGTCAGCTCAACACCCTCACGCACTTTTTCCAGATCGGCACCTTCAGCACTGGCGGCCTGATAGCCCATCTCCAGACTGTCCTTGACTGGCAGCAATTCGCTGACAAATTTTTCCAGCGCGTATTTGTGGGCGTTCTGCACATCACGCTCGGCACGTTTGCGCACGTTATCCAGCTCCGCCTGGCCGCGCAGCAACTGCTCACGACTCGCTTCCGCAGAGGCATTGGCCTCCGCCAGCGCCGCCACCAGCTGCTCGTAACTCGGCTGCTCAGCATCACCTGCCTCGCCATCCGCCCCCGCCTGGCCTTCGACCTGGCCCGACTCCACTTGCGGTAATTCTTCCTGAGGATGTTTCTCTTTCTTCGCCATTTATACTGTCCCGGTTTTGTACTCGACCATGATGGCCCGAAAAATGGGCGCGATAATAACACCAATACCCTAATAGTCAGGGGATATAAGGGCACCACCTCAACGATTCAAGGCATGACGCCCATAAATTTGCACTACCTCTCTCTTTTTGGACAAAACAGCACCTCTCGCCAGAGCTATTCCGAGGCTACCCCAGAGCCATCAATGATCAAGACAAGAATTTAACGCCTATGGCACAATAGCCCATGCCACTCACCTTTCCACCAGGACAAACCTGCAAACCATGTCATTTGAAACCATTGGCATCATCGGAAAATTCAGTGACCCCACACTCGGCAACACCATCGAAACCCTGGGCAACTTCCTCCGCGCCCGAGGGTTAAAGGTGCTGCTGGAACAGGGGGCATCCGAAACACTCACCTACATGCCTGACTTGGAAACTGCCGATATCGACACACTGGGCAGCGAATGTGACATGGCCATCATTGTTGGCGGTGACGGCACCCTGCTCCATGCGGCCCGCGAGCTGTCTGACTACGACATCCCCCTCATCGGCGTCAATCTTGGCCGCCTCGGCTTTTTGGTGGATATATCACCCGCCAAGATGACCGACCAGATCACGGAGATCCTGGAGGGGCGTTATCACGAGGAAAAGCGCTTCCTGCTCCGCTCAGCGGTCATTCGGGACAACAAGATGATCCACGAGGGCGATGCCTTTAACGACGTGGTGGTGCACAAGTGGA
>JALTMR010000104.1 GCA_027001525.1 Gammaproteobacteria bacterium | reverse complement strand
GCGCAACAACACGTCGCCACGCATTTGGATCGTCCTGCCATGCGCTCGGGTCGGCGCACACGGTACGACACGCGGCCCGCACGGCGCGCTGGACTGGCGGCTGGATCGCCCGCGATCGACCCAGACGCCTGTAACCTGCACCACGTCGTCGTGCCGTCACGGCCAACGTCCGCGGCATCCGCGGGGCTCTGACGTTCTCGCACTCGCGCGCCCACAGTGCCATCAGGCGCGCCGCCACGTCACCTGCGAGTGCCGTCAGACGCGCGTGCGCATCGGCAACGGTATTGACGGGTGCGCAGGCGTCCTCAGCGCCGATTTGTTGCGGTCCGCCGCTGGGAACCACGCGCGCGTTGCCGTCATCGCCGTTCAGAAGCGCCCGTGTGCGTGGGTCCAGGTCGGCTGCGGGTAGCGCCAGCGCATCGGCTACGCATGCGCATGGTACGCGGAGACGTCGTCGTGCCGCACGCCCAAAGCCCAGCACGCGACGCAGTGGCAGCGCCCGCATGAACGCCTCCACCTCGTCAAAGGCCGCCTGATAATTGCGCGGAAAACGTTTCAGGTGCGCCTTGATCAACGCCACCTCGTCGCGCCCCCCGGCAGGTGCCGGCGCATCGTCCTGCGCCATCAGTTCGTCGGCCAGACCCACGCGCCACTGCAGTTCATCCAGATCGATATTGGTATGACGGCTCAGGCTGGCCCCGATAATGGTCAGCGCGCCGAGGGTTTGTGGCTTGTGCTGAACCAGCTGGCGCTCGGCCGCTACCGCCGCCGCCATCACCCGCGGCGAGTAGGGCAGAGCCGGCAGCTCTGCCGCCTCATGCTGATACTCCGCCGCCATCACACCCGTCTGTGCCTCCACCTGCACCGCACGCTGACGCAACTGCCGCCCTTCATAGATACTGAACAGACTCCAGAGCATGGCCGCCATGGCCAACACGACGCTAACGGCCACCATGAGTTTGCGCGAGGTATAAAAACGGGAATAGGTGCGCGACTCGGGCGGCGCATAATTGGTGGCCGGCAGATTCCGGCTCAGCAGGTAGGCAAAACAGCGCTCACACTGATCACCGGGAATCGACGGCGCAAAGCCGATTTTTTCCGCCACCTCGTTGATGTCGATAAAGAGGTAGCGCGAACGCGCTGAATCCTGGCACCCCTGCTTCAGCCGCTGCAACGGCTCGCCGCCGCTGATCACCACCACCGCCATCGGTTTGCCGAACTCAAGCAGCTGCAAGCGGCCAAGGTAACGCTGGTTGCGCTCCACCTCGTGCAGCACGACGTTGAGATAGCGGTCTTCATCATCCCCGCTCAGCGGCGTCAGGCGACTGATTTTCAAGACCCCGTGGCTAAAGAAACTCTGGCGCAGCAGGTGACGCTGCTGAATGGTCAGCAGCAGCGCGTTCGGGTCATCAATCACCAGTTTTTTCACCAGCAACTGCGTCAACATCGCCAGCGAATAGACCCCTACCAGCGGCACCTTGTGACACCCCAACTCACTGAGCCAGGGCTCGATGCTCTGCGGCCGGGTCAGGGCAGTGAAAAGCACACGGTCCCGGCGTTTGTCCTTTGGCTCCCGGCCGATCAGTCTGGCACTGCGAAAAGGCGTCTGGCGAAACAGCGTCGCCAATTTGCGCTCCAGCAGCTTGCGTCGATCCCCCCGGCCTTGCACATGGGGAATGGTGTCGCTGCGAAACTCCTCCTCCACCACATCCACCAACAGGGCGCTGGGGACATCCGGGGCCTGCTGCAACTGCTCACCGAAAGCGGCGATGCCCTCTGCACTGCTGTCAAAGTGGCCCAGCTCCACCACGTCCCTCTTGTCGCAGTAGAAGGCAAACAGTCCGTTGCCGTTGATATAGAAAATCCGTTTCGCTGCCATATCACATCTGTATCTTGCTGATGATGTCGTAGATCGGCCCCAGCACTGACAACATGACCCAGCCCAGAATCAGACCCAGTACCACCGTCATCATCGGCTCAATCATGCTTTGCAGTTTTTCGATGGCATCTTTTACATCGCGGTTATAGAAATAGCTGACGTTGGTGAGCGCATCATCAAGGCCGCCGGTGCTCTCGCCAATGCGGATCATCCGCAGCACCAGGGGCGGAAACAGACCAACGCTGCTGAAGCTCTCGCTCATGCTTTTGCCATCTTCAACCTGCCGCCGCACATCGCTTAACGCCTTGGCGATAACGCGATTGCCAACAATATCTTCACTGATCTGCATCCCCTCCAGCACCGTCACCCCGGAGGCGTAGAGCAAGGCAAAATAGTTGGCGAAACGGCTGAGAATGATTTTGCGCAGAATGGGCCCGATCAACCAGAGCCGCAGCTTCATGGCGTCGAGCCAGAAGGCCACATCGGGGCGTCGTTTGGCGAGGTATTTAACGAAGATAAAAAGCCCCGTAGGCAGCAACAGAATCAGATACCAGTAGTGGGTAAAAAAGTTAGAGGCCATGATCAGCACCCGGGTGTGCAAAGGCAGCTCGTGGCCCATGTTCTGAATGAAATTGACCATCTGCGGCACCAGGTAGAGCATGAGAAAAAAGATCACCCCCATCACCACCGTGCCGACAAAGGCGGGGTAGATGAGCACTTTTTTGGTCTGCGCCGCCAGTTCATCCTGCCACTTCAACGTTTCGGTAATATTGAACAGCACCTTGTTCAGCTCGCCGCTGTGCTCACCCACGCGCACCAGGCTGACAAACACCTCGTCAAACACCCGCGGAAATTCGGCCAGCGCTTCGGAGAAGGTTTTGCCCCCCTCGATTGCCGCGATCATGGCGGAGAGAATTTCGCGAAAGCGGGGGTTTTCCAGGCTGTCGCGCAGATCCACCAGCGCTTCGATAATGGGCACACCGACGCGGCTCATCTGCTCCATGTGGAAACAGAAGTTGATCAGATCCTGGCGGGTGATTTTTTTGCCGCTGATGGCGGTGCTGGCGCGGCTCAGTGGTTTGCAGCTGATCAGGCTGAGCCCCATGCTCTCCAGCCGCTGCTGGAGATCGACCTCGTTGCTGGCATCCAGGCGGCCACGGGCGGTTTTGCCCTGCTCATCGATACTTTTGTAGCGATAGACCGCCATCACAGCACCCGGTCGGTCAGATCGACCACGCGGGTCACCTCATCGAGACTGGTCGCCCCCTGAAGCACGTAACGGATGCCGTCATCCGCCAGCGGCTGAAAGCCTCGCGCCAACGCACAATCGTAAAGCTCGCGGCTGGAGGCCCGGCGCGCCACCAGTTCATCGAGCACCTTGTCCATCTTCAACACCTCCATCAGCGCCAGCCGCCCCTTGTAACCGCGCTGATTGCAGTGCGGACACCCCTGGGGCCGGAACAGTGTGGCCGGCTCGTCAGGGCCCACCCCCAGCAGACGGCGCTCCAGCTCGTCGGCCTCCTTGGGCTGCTTGCACTGGGGGCAGAGACGGCGCACCAGCCGCTGCGCCACGACGCCGATAATATTGCCCGCCATGATGTCGGGCTTAACACCGATATCGAGCAGCCGCGGGATCGACCCCAGCGCCGAGTTGGTGTGCAGCGTGGTGAACACCTGATGCCCCGTCATGGCGGCGCGCAGAGCCATGGAGGCGGTGTCCTCATCGCGAATCTCGCCGACCAGGATGATGTCCGGGTCCTGGCGCATCATGGAGCGAATGCCGTTGGCAAAGTCGAGCTTCACCGCTTCATTGACCGAGGTCTGGCGGATCATCGCCATGGGGTACTCCACCGGGTCTTCCAGCGTCATGATGTTGACCGATTCGTTGCTCATGTGGGCAAGCATCGAGTAGAGCGTGGTGGTTTTACCGCTGCCGGTGGGGCCGGTGACCATGATGATGCCCTCGGGGCGGGCCATCATCAGTTTCAGCACCGTCATGGTGTCATCGGTCAGGCCCAGCTTTTCCAGCGCGACGATGCCCTTCTCCCGGTCCAGCACCCGCAGGACGATATTTTCGCCGTGCGTGGTGGGCTGGGAGGCGACACGAAAATCCACTGACTTGCCTGCCAGCGACAATGAGATGCGGCCATCCTGCGGCGCACGGGTTTCGGCGATGTCCATCTCCGACATCACCTTGAGGCGCACGGCAATGCCGGACCAGTAGTTTCGATGCAGCGTCTGAATCTGCATCAGCACACCGTCGATGCGGTAGCGAACGCGTAAAAAACCGTCTTCGGGCTCGAAATGGATGTCCGACGCCCCCTGCTTCACCGCATCCATAAGCAGCGCATCCACCAGCCGCACCAGAGGCTGGCTGTATTCATCGCTGTCGGCACGCAGGCTGCGGTAGTCGATTTCGCCGGTGTCGAGTTCGTGCAGAATCCCCTCCACCGACAGCTCGTGACCGTAGAACTGGTCGATGGCCGCCTCGATCTCGCTCTCGGCCGCCAGCATGGGCTTGATCTCCACCTCGTGGCCAATGAGGGCGGCGGTCTGGTCCAGAGCGACGACGTTGAAGGTATCCGCCATCGCCACCGTCAGCTGCTTCGTCTCCGGGTCGAAGGTGATGGGCAGCAGGTGGTAGCGACGGGCATGGTCGGTGGGCACCAGGCGGATGGCTTCGCTGTCGGGCACGACCTTGGTGAGGTCCACACTCTCCTGCCCCAACTGATCCCCCAGCGCGTCACGCATCACCGCTTCGCTGATAAAGCCGATCTGCACCAGAATTTTGCCCAGCGGCTGGTTCTGCTTCTTCTGCTCCATCAGGGCGATACGCAGTTGATCCTGACTGATCAGCCCTTTATCGATGAGCAGGTCGCCGAGGCGCACCGGCTTTTTCTCCTGTGTCATCTAACGCTCCCCCAGCACACGCAAGGCGGCGATACGCTGAGCCAACTGGTCGACACTGAAGCCCGGCGGGCTCTCGTGCGTCAGCGCCTGCTGCGCCTGAAGGTAGTAGGTCAGCGCCGCCTGGGGCTGGCCGATGTGCTCCAGACTGACGGCCAGGTTAAAGGCGTACTCCCCCCGCTCGGGAGCGTAACGATAGGCGTTGAAGTAGGCCTGCTGCGCCTCGGGCCAGAGCGACCGGGCGGCGTAGGCGTTCCCCAGGGCGAAGTAGAGGTGGGCAGCAGTAGGCTCTTCGCTGAGCATCAGTTTCAGCTGGGTGATGTTCTGGCTGGCGGTGGCCGGCGCGGATAACGCCATCAAACCGGCGGCGGCACGGCTGTCTTTGGGATTTAGGCTCAACAGGCGGCGATAGAAGCGGCGGGCATCCTCCGGCCGTTTGTCTCGCTGGGCGATGGCGGCGAGGCCCAGAAGCGCGTCACGGTTGCTGTTGTCACGCATAAACACCTGCCGATAGCGCGCTTCGGCCTGTTTGAAATCGCTCTGCTGATAGGCCTCATAGGCCAGTTGCAGCTGGCTGAACAGCGGATCTTCCACTTCGTTGCGCTGGATCACCAGGGACCGTTCCGGCACCGGCGAGGCGCGTGTGGCAACAGGTGTGACAACCTGGCGCGCTGGCGTCACGGCCTCGGCCCGGCTTTCAACCCTGGCCGCCTGACTGACCTTTGCTGTTTGGGCCACTGGGGCCGGACTGGGGCGAGGAGCCGCAGGAGCGACGGTGGCCTCGGCAGGGGGTGCCGGTTCGGTTTCAGGCGGGAGCGGAGCAGCCTCTCCAGCCGCGTCTTCTGACGGATGGGGCAGTGCCGACGGCACCACGCTCGACACCGGCATCGGTGCCAGCACCGCCTTGAAGTAGTAGCCGATGCCCACCAAGGCCATCAACACCACCAACCCGGCCCACAGATAGGTGCGGTTAAATTTTCGCTGCCCCACCAGCACAGCGGCAGGGGCTGTTTTGCTCGCTTCGGCTCCGCTGGCTTGAGGGTCCGTCGCCGCGGCACCGGCCGCTTCGGGTTGAGCCACCGCCGGCCTGGTGGCAACGGACTCGGCGGCCACCGCGTCGCTCTTCTCTTTAACGGGAGAGTGGGTGGAAGGGTGGCTGCTGCCCGTTGCGTCTGATGCAGCCGGCTGAATCGGCGGGTCAACAACAGGAGAGGTCTCTGACTCCGGCGCTATCTCCGAAGGCTGCACCAGTGAGGGATCGGCCTCGTCGCCGGCCAGGGCCTCTGCTGCGGGCACCTGCTCGGGCTTTTCCAGATAGACCGGCGCCAGCACCTCCACTTCGTCGAGGGACAGCTCCACGCCATCGGTGGCGTTATCGAGCCGCTCTTCAGTCTGGTCAGCGGAAGTAACGTCAAGCGCCTTAGGAGCAACAACGGCCTGCGCATCACTGGCGTCAGGTAAGGCGGCCAGCGCCTGGGGTTCGGGCAGCAGCCCGTCATCAGGCGCAGGCGACGGCGATTGTGTCTGATCTGACGCTTGGGCCTTGGCCTGTTCTGCCTTTTTCAGCGCATCCATCAACAGGCTCATAACGCCTCCCCGGGGGTGGGTTCTGGCAGCAGGTGGCTATAGGCGGAGAGATCTGCCTCGGCGCTGGTTCCTTTCACCACGGTGGGGCGGAGGAAGATCACCAGTTCCGACTTGCGGTGTATATCGTCCTTGTAGCGAAACAGCGGCCCAACCCAGGGCAGGTCGGAGAGCAGCGGCACTCCCTCGGTGGTTTTATCCACCTTGTTCTGCATCAAGCCCCCCATGACCACCATTTGGCCATTCACGATCTGCAACAGAGACTCCATCTCCCGCACCTGAATTTCGGGAATCAGGTTGTCGAAACCGGAATTGGCCAGCCGCGGTGCCGGGTCGACCGCGTAGCCGGTGATGCGGGAGATGGTGGGGCGAATGCTGAGGGTGATGCTGTCCACACTGTTGATCTGGGGCGTGACGCTCATCACCAGGCCCACCGGCACGGTGTGAATTTCACTGGTGTAGATAAACCGGTCCGGCTTGCCGACGTCACCGATGATGGTCTCCATATCGACGGTGAAATAGACCTTCTCATCCACCACCTTCAACAGGGCGGTCTGGTTGTTCAGGGCCATGATTTTGGGGCTTGAAAGCACTTTGACATCACCAAAACTCTCCAGCATGCGCAACGTGGTGGAGACGTTACGGCCCGAGCTGGTGGTGTTTTGATAACCGAGGGAGAGCACCGGGGGAGTAGCCAGGTTCGAGCCGGTCATGGAAGAGAGAATGCTGAAGCCCTCGCCGCTGGCAAGGCTCTGCCAATCGACACCGGCCTGGTAGCGATCACTGAGGTCTACCTCGACAATGGTCATTTCGATAAGCACTTGCCGCAGGGCACTGCTCAGCGCCTGATCCACAAAGGCCTGCACCTCGCGCTGCTTGGCATGGCTTGCGTGCACCGAGATCATGCCGCTCAGGGCGTTGACCACCACCGGCGAGTGGCCTTCATGGGTGCCGTGATCACCGCCCAGAATGGCGAGAATGTTTTTCTCCAACACCTCCCAGAAGTGGTGGCTGGCCTTGTTTTTTACCTTGGTATTGGA
>JALTMR010000103.1 GCA_027001525.1 Gammaproteobacteria bacterium | reverse complement strand
TCACTAACCCTAAACTTTTTTGTGCCGGTGTCACCTGTAAGGCATATTCATTGGCATCCATGTTTTTAGGAAACAAAATCCGATACGCATCGATGTTGTTTTTGTTTAAGAGCTTAGCCAGTTTCTCGGCCGCACTATTACCCGCCTCATCCCGATCATAGGCAATCAGCACCCGCTGTATTTTTTTGTCTATCAGACACTGCAACAGCTCATCGGTAAACCCGTTAATACCATAGCTACAGGTCACGGCCTTAAAGCCCCAGCGCCAGAAGGTCAGCGCATCGATCAACGACTCACACAAAATAATTTCATCACCGAGTAAACCATCCCGGTTAAAAACACCTTCATGGGGCCCCGGCAAATACAGATGTTGCACGGTGCCTTTACGCAAGCGATTGCCCAGGAGCTTGCGGCCATACACTTCGGTGATAACAGGCTGATCGTTGATCGCCGATGCGCTACCTCCTGGCGCATCGGCATACCGTCCATCCCTGGACATAACCGGGATCACCAACGAGCCGTTAAAATGCTCATGGCCGCTGTCGCGGTAAATGCCGATCTCCTGCAACAACCCCCGCAGCTTCGCCCCGGCCTGACGGTTCCGGTGCGGCAGGTGCAGCCCCAGCGTGCGGTTGGCGTAACCCAGCTTGAAGTGATCAATCAGCGCAACATCATCCAGCCCGCGTTGTTTTAAGTAGGCCTGCACCTCCATGTTTTGCTTTAAGGTGTCATGGTAGAAGGCGATCACCTGTTGCAAAGCCGTTTGCCGATCGGCGTCTTCGGATAAGGGCGAGGCCAGCTTGCAAACCGTGGCGCGTTTGACCGGCTGGGAGGAGGAGGCGACCAAAGGCCGATCGGACTTTAACCACTCAACGGCATGGCGGAACGAGATCCCGTCCATCTTCATTACCCAGTCGATCACGCTGCCCCCGGTCTGACAGGCGCCCAGACAATGCCAGAGGTTCTTGCTCGGGGTAATCACCAGCGAGGGCTCATGGTCATCATGGAAGGGACACAGGCCAATGAAGTCCTGGCCGTGTTTCTTCAGGGCAATCCCCCGCGCTTCCACCAGCCGCAGCAGGGAAATGTCCTGTTTCAGGCGTTCGATGTCTTTTTCCGGTATCCGAGCCATAATCCCCTTTCCTCCCAAAATCCCGTCAAGTATCTCTTGAGATGTCTTTTTAGTTCTTTTATGCTACCTTTGTCAAGAACATTCGATACCCGGGGATATCATGATGGCTACTTTCATTACACGACTGACGACAATGAGCATTGCCCAACGACTCGCTCCCCTTCGCAAGCAGAAAGGCCTGACACAGCAGGCTCTGGCCGATGCCATCGGCCTGCATATCACCCAGATCAAGCGCTACGAGGCGGGCTCTTCCCAGCCCTCTCTGGAGGCTCTGAAGAAGATTGCACAGACCTTACGTGTGACTACGGATTCGCTGATTTTCGAACCCGAGGAGCTCGAACCGGACTCCGATCTGCGTTTGCAGTTCAAGGCGATCAGCAACATGCCCGAGGAAGAGCGTCAGATCGTCAAGCAGTTGCTGGAAGGGATGATTATCAAGTATGAGGCCGAACGCTGGTCATCGAAGACGCGATAACCCGCCAGCAGCTAAAGAGAAAAAACGACAGGCAAAAAAAACCCCGGATTCATCACTGGCCGAAGTCAGGAGAGGAAGTGCCCGGGGACTGTACTTTGATCATAGTGATACGAGCCCCTTTATGCAAGCTGACTTTGCCCAAAAATTAAAACGT
>JALTMR010000102.1 GCA_027001525.1 Gammaproteobacteria bacterium | reverse complement strand
CGTCCCCGCCTGGGTTTGCGAGAGCATCATCCCCATCGGTTTTGCTGTCATGGCGCTGCGTTTTCTGCTCTCCTTCTTCATCCATCTGTGGACAAACCCGGTGACCCAATCCAGGGAAGAGAACAGCTCCACCTGAGCGGCTGTTTACACCATCCATCCTATTTAATCGGGCAATTAAGGACCTCTGACAATGATCGTGATCGGCCTGATATTAGTCGTTCTGGCACTGCTGGGGGCACCGCTGTTTGTCGTGATCGGGGCATCGGCGATGTGGGGTTTCTACCAGTCCGAGGTTGATCTCGCCGTCATCGCCATTGAAATCTATCGCCTGGCCGAGATGCCGGTGCTGCTCGCCATCCCCCTGTTTACCTTTGCCGGTTACCTGGTGAGCGAAAGCGGTGCACCGGGCCGCCTGGTGCGCGTCACCCAGGCCTTTCTTGGCTGGATGCCGGGAGGCCTGGCCATTGTCGCGCTGGTGGCCTGCGCGCTCTTTACCGCCTTTACCGGGGCTTCGGGGGTCACCATCGTCGCCCTCGGGGCATTGCTGTTTCCGGCGCTGGCGCAAGCGGGCTACAAAGAGAACTTCAATCTTGGCCTGATCACCACCTCCGGCAGCCTGGGCGTCCTGTTCGCCCCCTCCCTGCCGTTGATTCTTTATGGCGTTGTGGCCCAGCAGATGGGCATCGGCAGCGCTTTCACCATCGACGAACTGTTTCTTGCCGGCCTCTTGCCCGGCCTGTTGATGGTCTCCATGCTCAGCATCTGGGCCATCTGGCAGGGACGGGGCACCCAGCGGGTCGAACGCAGCAGCTGGGCCGAAGTCAAAGGTGCGGTGCGTGAAGCGATCTGGGAGGTGCCGCTACCTTTTATCGTCCTTGGCGGCATCTACAGCGGCTATTTTGCGATTTCAGAGGCCGCAGCCGTCACGGCGATTTACGTGCTGATCGTCGAGGTGTTTATCTATCGTGAAGTCTCGCTCAAGGCGCTGCCCGGCGTGGTACGCAGCTCCATGGTGCTGGTGGGTGCGGTGCTGGTCATTCTCGGTCTCTCCCTGGCCTCTACGAACTACCTGATCGACGCCGAGGTCCCCACCCAACTCTTCGACGTGGTGCAGGAACACATCACCAACCCGCTTACCTTTTTACTGGCACTCAACGCCTTTCTGCTCATTCTCGGCATGATGCTGGACATCTTCTCGGCCCTGGTCATCATGGTGCCGCTGCTGCTTCCCATCGCCGTGCGCTACGGCATTGACCCCGTTCATCTGGGCATCATCTTCCTCGCCAACATGCAGATCGGTTACTTCACGCCACCCGTCGGAATGAATCTGTTTATTGCCAGCTACCGTTTCAAAAAGCCCATCATGACGCTCTATAAAGCCACCTGGCCGTTCTTTCTGATTCTGCTGACATCGGTGCTGATTATCACCTACTGGCCGGCACTGTCGCTGACGTTGCCCGGCAGAAACTAAAAGGCACCTCAAGAAGGCGGCAACAAAAAAGGGGCTCAAACGAGCCCCTTTTTTGTGAGTGGGTGTGACGCCGGCATTACGCCTCTTTGTGAAGATGCACATCCATTTGAGGGTAAGGAATATTCAGCCCTTCCTTGGCAAAGGTCTTGTAAACCTTCTCATTCATCTCGAAATAGACACCCCAGTAATCGGGGGCCTTGACCCAGGCTCTAACAGCAAAATTAACTGAACTGTCGGCCAGCTCTGATACGGCAATAAACACTTCCGGGTCGGTCAGGATTCTGCTGTCTTCA
>JALTMR010000101.1 GCA_027001525.1 Gammaproteobacteria bacterium | reverse complement strand
CTTCTGGGGGGCGGGTTTGCCCTGGCAATGGGGATGAAGGGCTCAGGTCTCTCTCTCTGGGTGGGGGAGCAGTTGAGCTTTCTCTCCGTGGTGCCACTGCCGCTTATGTTGCTGGGGATTGCAGCGGTGATCATCTTTCTGACGGAAATCACCAGTAACACTGCGACGACCCAGGTCATGTTGCCGGTGCTGGCCGGCGTCGCCCTCGCCACCGATCAAGACCTCATCGCGCTTTTGTTAACCACCACGCTGGCCGCCTCCTGCGCTTTCATGCTGCCCGTCGCCACCCCTCCCAACGCCATCGTCTTCGGCACCCAGCGCATTCCGATTCAAGCCATGGTCAGGGCCGGCATCCGGTTGAACGTATCAATGCTGGTTGTGGTTGTGGGGGCGGTCTGGTTTTTAAGGCCATTACTGCCATAGGGCCAGAGAGGCAGGTAGCCAGGCAGATAAGAAAAAGGGGCCGACTCACCGGTAAGGGGAGGGAGTCTGAGGTGGTGTGAGCCGGCCCGAAACAGAGGAGGGCGCTACGGGTTGCTGACCAGCATGGCGTCCTGATAGGTCAGTTCGACGCGGCGGTTTTCACTGTATTTTTTCGGATCGGTGACGGGTACCCCATCGGCCAGTGCGTTGATCTTGATTTGGCTTTCGGGCACGCCCTGCGCCAGGATGATGCCCGCTACACTTTGCGCGCGTAGTTCGCTCAGGCGCTGGTTATAACTTTTAGGGCCAAAGCTGTCGGTGTGGCCACTCACCACCAGGGTCAGGCTGGGGTATTGCAACAGGTAACGGGCGTGTTGCTGCAGCTCGGCGATATCGGCAGCGCTCATCTCGTATTGATCAAAACCGAAGTGAATGACATTTTTTTGTGGCTTCCCTATGGTTTCCGGGGCGGCCGCCATCTCGGCTGGGGGGGTGACCACCTCTTCTGCCTCTTGCAGGTTATCCGCTGCAGGTAGATCCTCTTGATCATTTGTCGCCACGCCGCCAAACAGGGTTTCATCCGCCGCGATGTGCAGGGCGCTCTCTTCAACAACAGCCGGATACTCTATGGCGGCCGCTTGATCATCCGGGTCTGTCTCGGGCAGGTACAGGGCCGCCAGCTCATGGGGAGGTGTCTCCATGGAGGGTTGAATTTCAGGTTCATAAAGTGCGTTGTCCAATGGCACCTCTTCCACCTGCTCATCGATGCTATAAAACGCCGGGTCCGCGATGGCCAGGTTGTTTGTGGTGTGCTCATCCACGCTGGCCAGATGCGATTCCGTGCCGGCACAGCCGAGGGTGATCAGCAGGGGGAGTGCCAATGCGCTAAGTGCGATAAAGTTTTTTTGGGTACGTTTCATTTGATCTTCTCCTGTCAAAGTGTTTTTGGTTGCTTCGAGAGCTATTAAACACAGGGAAGATGGCGTAAATCGGTGCGGCGGATGATGCTTTGAGGCGAATAATGACCAATTGTGATGGCGTGGGTCAGCGCCCTTCCAGGGGCAGGCTGACCTGAAATTCCACACCCGAGCGGTCAGCGCGATTTCGCGCCCTGATTGCGCCACCGTGAAACTCCACAATCAGCCGGGCGATGTAGAGCCCCAGCCCCAAATGTGGCTCACCGCTTTTCTCCGGTCGTAGCGAGACCATAGAGTCGAACAGGCTGCCCTGCATCTCCCGGGGCAGGGTGGGGCCGCTGTTGCTGATGGTCAGCTGTGCCTGATGGCGTTGGCGCACGAGGCTGATGAGAATGGGCTGATCTGGCGGCGAAAAGTCGCAGGCATTGCTGATC
>JALTMR010000100.1 GCA_027001525.1 Gammaproteobacteria bacterium | reverse complement strand
TCGGTGGGCAGTGTCAGCGCCATGATCTGGCCACGGCGCAACACGGTCAGGGCGATCTGTGGCCGCTGCGCCGCCTGCTCCACCTCGCGAAAGCTGTTAACCGTCTGACCGTCGATGGCGAGCACAATATCCCCCTCCCGCAGCACGCTCTCTGCCGGCGTACCCGCCACCAGGCGGGTGGTATAGAGCACGCTGCGGCGCTGCGGGTCGTGACGTTCAATCGCCGCGACCCACTCATCGGGCAGCCCCCGCTTGCGCGCCTCAGCCACGGAGATGAGTTGCAGCTCGGCACCGAGATGACGAAACTCAGCATCGGCATGGCCATCCAGAATGGCCAGCATCTCCCGCACCCGTTCGCTGGGGATGCCGACGTGCATCTGCGCCATCGATTTGCCATTCTGATATTGAAAGCTGGTCCACAGCGCGGTGACCTGCCCGGCCTCATCGGCCAGCACACCGCCTACCGTGTTGATGGTGCTGGTCAGTGAGATCGCCTCAATATTGGTCTCCCGGAATGAGGGAATGCGTGGCAGCGGCAGTGTCAGGCTGTCCACATCAGCCACCGTGGTCTTGTGGGAGGTCAGGCGGTGGTTACCCTTGGGGCCCACCAGCCAGACATCATCCCCCGGCTTCATCGCCACGCGGGAGAAGGAGGCACTTGTCACCGGCGTATCACCGATCAGGGCCGGATCGTAAGAGACGATGGCAAAATTGTGGAACGGGTGGATAAATTCCACCTTGCCGGGAATCTCCAGCGATTCGGCGAAGGTGAGGTAGACATCCCCCAGCACGCTGGGCACGGTGTTGCGGTCCACCAGCACCCAGCCACGCTCGGCATCGACAATCAGCCCCGAGCCGATGTAGTGGGCGTAGTTCACCCCCTCCACCGGGTAGGGCATATCAAAATCAACCACCACCAGCGACGGGGCCAGCTGCGTCACCACCGGGTCGGCGGAGCGAATAAAGCGGGTACTGCTCGGTGCCAGGGGTAAGGCCCTGGGTGCCTCAGGCCAGCTCTCGCAGGGCCACAAACCCAGCTGATCATCACGCCGGCAGGTCTGGGCCGGGTACCACTGCCGATCCATGGTCACCACGCGTTGCAGCGCCTGACGCGGGTTGGAGAGACCGAAAAATCCGACCCGAAAACGCTGCCCCTGGGCCATGGTCCTGAGCACTGCTTCGGCATCACTCAAACGGCTCACCGGCTGCCCGGCGATGGAGGTAATGACATCCCCCCGGCTGATCCCCTCATTGCCCAGCATATAGCCCGTTTTCGCCACATAGACCCCCGCCACCGGGATATGGAAGTTACGCGCCTGCTGGTAAGAGAGATCGTGCAAAATGCCGCCGCCCACATCGATGTAGGCCGCCGGGGTAATCTCATTGAGGTCACGCACCGTCAGGGCCACCTCCAGCAACTCGCCGCCACGCTCCAGCGTCACCACCACCGACTGACCCACCGAGTCATCCAGAATCGACTCCAGCGTGATGAAGTCACGCACCCACTGGCCGTTGAGTTTCAGCAAAATATCACCGGGTTCCAACTGCAAATGGGCGGGCCCGCCGGGCACGGTAGAGGCCAGCGTCAGCAGACCGGTGGCGGCGGGGTCTTCGGCACGCACCAGGCGCTCCATCCCGGCGCTCAGCCCCAGCCGTTTCAACTCGTCATAGGGCTGCTGGCGAAAACTGGCCTGCAGAGTCCCCCGCGGGACCGGCTTGCCCTGGCGGATCAATTCATAGGCCCGCACCACCCGCTCCAGCGGCAGAAAGAAACTGGAAGCG
>JALTMR010000099.1 GCA_027001525.1 Gammaproteobacteria bacterium | reverse complement strand
GGGCGGGTTTCCCCGTCGGGCAGGCGTGCGGTATCCGGCGAGGCGGGCTGCGCCTGGGGGTGCACGACCAGCCGGTGCAGTTCAGTATCCTCCAGGCTTTGCTGCCAGGCGCTGTGGTAGAACACGTCCAGCAGTTCCAGCCACGGGCTGATGGCGACCGGTTCACCGTCCTGTTCAGCATGCCGGGTGAGCAGCACCTGCTGTGCACCATGCAGCACGCGGCAGAAATGGTGCAGCTTACGGGCCACGTTCTGCGACCAGGTGGGCAGGCCCAGCTGGGCACGCACACGCTGGTTGAAGAAGGTATGCGCCGGTGGCGGGCCCGGCAGGTGTCCGCGGCTGCAACCGGCGACGATGCTGGCGGCAAAGCGTTGCAGCCGGCTCTGTTCCAGGGTCAGCAGGCACACCGGGCTGTTGGAGGGCGGCAGGCGGAAACTGGTCTGTTCCAGGTTGCGCCCCAGCCAGTTGCGGAACTCGCTCCACGCCAGTGGCACGTCGGAGTAGCCGGCGGCCTGTTGCAGCTCGTCGAGCACGTCCAGCAGGCGCTGCCCGGCGGCATCTTCGGCCAGGCAGGGCAGGGCGCCGAGTTCGTGCAGGCTGTCGTGCAGGGCGGTGAGATAGCTGCCTGCCGTGTGCGTGCCTTCCAGCAGGGGGACGAGCGGGGCGGCGGCGTGGTCGAGCCGGTTCAGCATCTGTTGCAGGGCGCGCTGCATCGGTTCCGACCAGTCCGGCAGGCGCGCACTGCGCCGTTCCAGGTGATGGCGGTAACGCGCCAGGCCGCGCGCAATGTTCTCGTGCAGGATGATGTCCTGTTCCAGACGGCGCACCTGGGCGAGGTGTTCGATACGTTCGCTGAAGCTGATAAAGGGCGATTTCAGCACGTCCAGCAGCGGGCCACAGGCGAAATCTTCCTCGACACTTTCCAGCCAGCGTTCCAGCATGGCCGCGGCACTGGTGGTGGACAGCGCCCAGCCGCCGGTGTCATCGAGCTCAATGTGCGAGGCTTCCAGCATGGCGCGTACCCGGCGCGCCAGGCGCCGGTCTTCGGTGATGATCGCGATGGGCCGGACATCGTCCAGCAGCCAGCGCCGCACCTGCAGGGCGATAGCCTGTGCCTCCTGCTCCGGGCTGTCGGCGCAGAATGTTTTCAGGCGCCGGCTGATGGTGTCCGCAGCGTGGCGGGCGGCGAAATCGCGGGCGCGTTGTTGCAGGTTGCCGGCCGGGTCGTCGAACAGGGTGGCGATGAAGTCGTCGAGCGGGTCGTTGTGGTCGTGTGTGGCCGGTGCGGCCGCCATGTCCAGCTGTTCGAGTATGTCGTGCAGCGGCCGGTCGGGGTGGTAGCCGTCGCGCTGTGCCGCACCGTGCAGCACCAGGTGTGCCTGGCCGCGGTCCAGCAGGGTGCGCAGCCAGTGACTTTCCAGCGGTGAAAATTCGGTAAAGCCGACCAGCCACAGGTGCTGGTCGCCGATCTGCTCCAGGCTGTCCAGCAGGCGTTGCCGGTGGGCGGCGGGCGGGTCGGTCAGCTGTTCGTCGGCCAGTTGCCTGCGCCAGGCATGCCACAGGGTGTGCAGGATATAAGCTTCCTGTTGCAGTGCCGGTGAAGGTTCGTTCACCGCATAGCAGTCTGCCAGGCGCGCCTCGAACTGTTCGAGTTGTGCGGGGATGTCGAGGTCGTTACGGGTCAGTTCGTCGAACAGGGTCAGCAACTGACAGGCCAGCAGCCACGGGTCGGTGTCAGTGTAGACCGGGGCGGCATTGCGCAGCGCATCGGCCAGTACCAGCT
>JALTMR010000098.1 GCA_027001525.1 Gammaproteobacteria bacterium | reverse complement strand
CCTATCAACTGGTCCACACATGGGGCGTCGCCCAGGCCGCCCCATGTGTGGACCAGTTGATAGGGGGGCTCTTTCTCTGAGGGGAACCAGGCGCAGCCAGAGAGCAGCAAAGCCGCAACAAATACAGCGCGGGCGATCCACCTCACAGCGCCTCCTCCGTCATGGAACGCAGGGTAAATCCGGCGTCATTGACCAGCTGTTTTAAGTGCTCTTCGGTTAAGCTGACCCCTGCCCTGGTTTTGACTATGACCAGCCCCTTTTCCAGATCAAAACTCACCGACTCCACCCCCTCGCTGTTGATCAATTCCTTCTCCACCCCGTAGGCACAAAAAGGGCAGGCCAGGCCATCAACGCGAAGATTGTACTGCGTGCCGGCGGCCAGCAGCGTGGCGCTCCACAACAGTGCAATGAGAGTGACTGCGATCATTTTTTTCATCAGCTCTTCCCCTGTTTTACAAATGCCATTCGAATTCCAGCCGGGTGCGATAATCAGACTTCGCCTGATTGCCATTCAGCTCACTGGCCACCGGCAGCTGCACCCCCGCCTTGATGGCCACGTTACGCAGCGTCCAGAAGATGCCGGGGGAGACAAACCACTCCGTCCCGCCACTATTGGCCACATCCGAGCCGTTGCGCCGGGCGCGCAGCCCCCGTTCACCGTTAAGCTCCAGTATCCACACCGTATCCGGGTTGAGATAGACCGGCATCGTCGGCCGGTAACCCAGGGCGAAATCCACCAGCCACTTGCCCCCCCGGCGCAGGCCGTCGCTGTTCTCACCGTTGTGCCGATAGCGGATGCTGCTCCAGCGATACCATTTGAGGCTTTCATAACCGTAGGTTAACCCCAGCAGCGTATCGGTGGTGCCACTGCCCAGGGCCGGGCGGGTGCTGTCGTCGCCAGTATCCAGCATAACGTTAACCAACACAGCGGCGGACTCCTGCACACCGAGGCCGTCCTCGCGCCAGAAACGGTATTTGCTGAACACCAGCGCATCGCCCACGCCATCACGCCGGGCGCTGCCGGAGTCCACCTGCTGGTATGGCAGGCCGATGCCCGCCGCCCAGTCGCCGGTCAGGCCATAGGTCAGTTCAAGGGCCAAATCACCCTGCTGCGCTCGCCCCGCCTTCTGGCGATCCGTGCCAACGTGAACCTCCACGCCCCCCTTATAGAGCACATGGGGGCCGGGACTGAAGACCGGATCGTGGGCCGACACCGAGCCCACCGCAAGAAGCAGGGCGATGGCGACAACGGAACGCGATAGAGTGAATATCATGCTTGGCCCCTAGTCTTTCGACCGAAGATGTAGTCAATGAAACAGAGCCTACACCCTGGAGTTGACTCCAGCTCAAGTTTTTATTTGCCACCCCGGATTCAGCGTTCACCTGATATCCGTCTCTTTAGGGTGGATGCAGAGTGCGAGATATTGGTTTCACCCATCGGTTAAGCGGGCATTTTTTGGATGTGCTGTGGAAGCAAGCGCTTGTGCTATGCGCCACCTAAAAGGTACGGATTCAGGTTAACCTATGAGCCCTGTTCGAAGGGGAGAACCCGCACATGCCGCAACCACCGCTTACCATCGGCCGCCTGGCCAACGCCGCCGCCGTCAATGTGGAGACGGTTCGCTACTACCAGCGGCTGGGCCTGATTACGGAACCACCCAAGCCCGCAGCGGGGTTTCGCATCTACCCTGCTGAAGCCATCGACCGGATTCGTTTTATCAAACGCGCCCAGAAACTCGGCTTCAGCTTGCAGGACATCGCCCACCTGCTGGCGCTGGGCGAG
>JALTMR010000097.1 GCA_027001525.1 Gammaproteobacteria bacterium | reverse complement strand
GACTCACCCTCTCTGCTACCTGGTCCGCCTCACGCTCCATGGGGTCACCCACCGCACCCACCGCCAACTTCGCTTGTACAGGCAGGCCCTCTTCTGCTCCCTGTGGGGGGGCAGCATCTTCACCAAACTCACTCTCCTTAGGCCCCAGTCGGGATTTCAGAAAGAGAGGCAGGCCTGCGGCAGCGCCTTTTTCCGATACGGACTGACCCACCTCGTCATCAAGCGACGCCCTGGCTCCGGGCCGAGCCACTTTTTCTTTTTCCTTCTTCTCCTGCGCCTGCCGTTGCGCCATGCTTGATTTCATAAAGCCCCCCTAGCCAGGAGTGTGGTGAAGCAGTGTCTGAAAGCGCTTCAGCTCCGCCGGAAACTGCCGCCCCAATTTGCGATACTCCCCCGCCAACCCCTGTACCAGATCGTGCAAAGTAATGGCTCGCTTCTCCCCCTGTGCCGTCACTGCTGCGCTGAGCACTGCGTTGCGAATATGCCCCCCCGCCAGATCACTCCCCGCTGCAATCTGGTTAATCTGTTTGGTCGTTAGCTGGTGCTTACCCCCCAAATGTGCCTGCCACAGGGCACGACGCTCTTTGGGAGACGGAAGAGGGAAACCCACAATCTTGTCAAGCCGGCGAGTAAACGCCGAATCGAAGCGGTCGCGGCTATTGCTGGTGAGCAGGACGATGCCACGGTAGAACTCAATTCGCTGCAACAGGTAGTTGGTCTGTGAGTTGGCAAAGCGGTCGTTGGAGTCCTTGATGTCGGTGCGTTTGCCAAACAGCGAATCGGCCTCGTCAAAGAGCAGGACGATTTCACTGTGCTCGGCGCGGGCCAGCAGTTCGGCCAGATTTTTCTCCGTTTCACCGATGTATTTGCTCACCACCGAGGCGAGGTCAACGCGATAAAGCGGCAGCCCCAGGCGGGTTGCCAGCCAACTGGCGGCCAGGGTTTTGCCTGTGCCCGAGGGGCCAACCATCAGGCAGCGCACACCTTGTTGATAGCGCACTTTGATGGTTACCCCCAGATCGTCGTCGAGATGTTCACGACAGCGGCAGCGGGCCAACAGGTGTTCCAGCTCAGTACGCACCGGTCTGGAGAGGATCAGCGCATCGTCGGGCACGTCTGCCCTGATCGGTTGCGCCAGCGAGTCGAGCACGCCCGCTTCAGCTTCCCAGGCAACGCGGCGCAGATCCGCCAGCTCAGGCCGCTGGCGCTGTTGCAGACTCGCCTCCCGCTGTGCCCGTTGGGCCAGCTCGCAGATGCGCCCGGCGCTGTGAATGTGGTCAGCGGCCAAACGTTGAGCCAGCGCCTCATCGCCAAGATAATCACGCCAAAGCTGTTGTCGCTCGGCCCGATCCGGCACAGCCAGACTCCACTGCAAAATAGAACCTCGTCCGGCATTCACCTGACCATCCGGCCCAATCACCACCAGCCTCGGGCCACTGTAGGAAGCCAGCTCCGGCACGGGGGGTTGCTCCCCCGTGCTCAAACCATATTCGAACACCGGCACACGCACGCTCATGCGGCACAACGCCCCAAGCCCGTTGAGATGTTCAGTCTGAGGCTCAATAAACAGCGCCTCCTGCCCCAATTCACTGGCCACCTGCTGTGCAGCAGCCCTCGCCTCTTGGCGAGAGGCTGCCCGAATCACCAGCACACTATTGGGCGTGTAAGCGACCGCCCGCGCCTGGGCCGCGGCCTGTTCCAGGGTGGAGGGTGGCAAGCGCACGCTGGTATCCACCCCTTGTGCACCGGGCCAGATGTAAGGCCGCCCCCGCAACGCCAGGGCCAGCGG
>JALTMR010000096.1 GCA_027001525.1 Gammaproteobacteria bacterium | reverse complement strand
TCTTTCGGATCGGCGATCAGAGGGCGATAGATTTCGATGCGGTCCCCCTCTCGCAGCGTTGCAGTCAATTTGGACAGTTTCCCAAAAACCCCTACCTTGTTTTTGCTCAGGTCGATTTCAGGAAATTTCTCCAATATTCCCGACGCAGCGATGATCTCCTCAATGGTGGCGGACGCATCCACCTCCAGTGGAATAATCACCTGCTCATCAGGCTCGGCAAAGGCCACTTCGACCTTGATTTTGTCAGCGTTTTCCGTAGACATCAGCTGCTCGCTTGCAAAATGCGTCCACCAGGGTGGAGGCGATCTGATTAAACACAGGGCCAAAAGTCAGCCCCAGCAATTTGTTGGAGAACTCAAACTCCAGATCCAGAGAGATCTTGCAGGCATCCTCTGCCAGCGCGTTAAAACGCCAAAACCCTTCCAGATGGTGAAAAGGCCCCTCTTCCAGGCGCATCTCAATCATCTTGTTCTTCTGTGCCCGGTTGCAGGTGGTAAAGGACTTCTCGATGCCACTCTTTGACAACGACAACCGCCCCCGCACCTCATCGCCCTCACGACTTAGCACCTCGCTGTTACTGCACCAGGGCAAAAACTCCTGATAGGCGTTGATGTCATCTACCAAAGCAAACATCTCTTCGGCGGAATAGGGCACCAATGCATTTCGACTAATGGAAGACACGCTCAGTTACTACCCTTTGTTAAATTGCTCACGTTCACGCTCAAAATCACCATTGCGCAACTTCTGCATATACTCATCCAGCGCGGCCCGCACCTTGCCTTGCAACATATAGAGCCCAAGAATATTGGGAAGCGCCATGGAGAGAATCATCAAATCGCTGAAATCAAGAATATTGGACGGGCTGGAGATAGAGCCCAGAAACACAAAGGCCAGAAACAAAATCCGATAGGCCATGCCGGCCTGATCACCAAACAGATAAGACCAGCAGCGTTCACCGTAGTATGACCAGGAGATCATCGTACTGTAGGCAAACAGCACCACCGAGATCGTCAGAATAATCGGAAACCACGAAATCACACTGCCGAACGCCGCCCCCGTAAGCGCCGCGCCTTGCTTGGTGGCCACCAGCTCTGCCGTCTCGGGGCTGTTGTAGACCCCGGTCAACACAATGACCAACGCCGTCATGGTACAAACGACCACCGTATCGATAAAGGGCTCCAACAGCGCCACGATGCCTTCACGCACGGGGTACTTGGTCTTCGCAGTAGAGTGGGCAATAGCCGCCGAACCAATACCTGCCTCATTGGAAAAGGCCGCCCGCTGAAACCCCACCACCAGAACACCGATCAGCCCACCCAAGCCGGCCTCCGGCGTAAATGCCCCGGCAATGATACTGACGAAAGCCGCTGGCACCGCATCGATATGAGTCAACACCACCCAAATACAGGCCAGCACATAGATACCGCACATCGCCGGCACAATCGCCTGCGTGACGTGAGCGATACGCTTGATACCGCCGATAATGACCAGCCCCACCAGAAAGGTCATGATCATGCCGTAAATCCAGGGCGTTTCAGCAATGGCCGGCACGCTCTGCTTCACTGCCGTCAGCGACTGACTCACCTGAAAAGCATTACCCGCCCCCAGCGAGCCACCGATACACATGACGCAAAACAGTACCGCGAGCACCTTACCCGTCTTCGCCCACCCCACCTCGGCAAGCCCTTTGCTGAGATACTCCATCGCGCCGCCCATAACATGGCCATCCGGGCGAACCTCACGGTACATCTGCCCCAACGTACACTCGGTAAACTTGGCCGCCATACCG
>JALTMR010000095.1 GCA_027001525.1 Gammaproteobacteria bacterium | reverse complement strand
TTGACGTCAATATCCGTCAGAATACCAAAACCTTCCTTCTGTAACGCCTCGGTCACCCGCTCAATGGCGGCATCAAAATTTGAAGCAACTTTCACACTGAATCCGTAAGACATAACCTTCTCCTTTATATACATTCAATTTTCGGGGCGCGGCACGCGAAGTGATCCCCGCACTAGCGATTCTGCATCTCATACCAGGCGGCATACACCTGATCTGGCCATTGCGACTGAAACCAGGCCACCACCGCATCGATCTCCTCGTCAGACAAAACCTCTTGCCAGGCGGGCATGTTGCCTTGTGGCTGGCTACCGTTGCGAATAATCTCCTGCAACCACGACGTCGGGTGATGCCAGGCGTGACCACTGCCGTTGAGCGGCGGCGCTGGATAGCGGCCATCCACCCCCGGCTTGCGCCACTGCGGATCACCTTCGGCCATCTCGCCGTGACACTGGGCACAGTGTGCTTGAAACAGCTGCGCTCCCGCCTTGATGACCTCGGGATGGGTATTTCGTTCGATGGCAGGCCCGCTAAGCGACGGCACTGAAGCGCCGGAACCGGATTTCGACTCACAGGCAACGCCCCCCAACAACACAGCCAACAGCAGAAAACAGACCCTCACCATCACCTCGCCTCACTCTTCAGATATATTCAAACCATGCCCACCCGGGCGGGTAGCTTAACAAAAGTGCACTTCAGTAAAACGAACCCCGTGACGCTAGATTCAGATAAATCACACTTCGCTGGAGTCAGGCATGTCGTTTGAAAACGTCCACAACTACTACGAAACACTGGTATTGGAAGAGATACAGCAGGCGCTGCGCTCGGAAAAGAGGAAACTGGACAGCGCAGCGATTGAGGACATCGGCTGCGTGGCCCTGAACCAGTTACCTCCCCGCTACGTACGCCACGACGTGGATCTCATCTTCTACCTCACTCCGGAAGAGAGACGCCAGATGGGTAATGCCGTTCAGGATGCGGTGGCCCAGGCCATCGCGCTGGTCACAGCGCACACTGACTCACCCGGCAACAATCCAGCAACGAGATAACGCCTATTCAGGGCTTCAACCGCCCCCCGCTTCAGGCTGCCGATAGATCCGAACATCCACATACCCCCGCAGCAGCGAGCGCTGCTCAACACCATCAAAACGCATGCGCACGCTCACCGGCCCCACCCGGCGCTCCGGGTATTCGATGTACTCCACCACGCCCACCATCACCTTCTCGCGCCGGGGAAAGCTGGCCTCGACCCGGCTGCCTGGCTCAATCCCCCCGGCATCCAGACTCAATAACTCAGCCTCCATCCAGATGCTGCTCATGTCCACCAGCCGCACCATGGCACCCGCCATGGGGACAAACATCCCCTCCCGCACATAGACGGCGCTGATCACGCCATCGCTGGGGGCGCGGACGGCAATGAGGCCATCCAGCTCTTTTCTGCCCAGCAGCGCATCGATCTGCGGCTGCGATTGACCATAAACGGTCAGGTGATCGATAGCCGCTTGAACGGCGTCGGTCTTGCCGGATTTAACCGCGTCGATGTACTCCATCTGCAAATCGATCAATGCCGGCGAGTAGACCTCCATCAGCAACTGACCCCGCAGCACCCGCTGACCGATACGCAGCGGCATCAAACTCTCCACCCAGCCCTGCCCCACCAAAACCAGATCACGCTGACGGTGTTCGTCCCCCTCGATGCTGGCCACAGTATCGACATAGGAACCGGCGGAGAAAAGCACCTCAGGAGAGGGCGACGAGGGCGCAGGCAGAAGATCGGCCACGGATGCATCTCCAGCCTGGCTCACCTCAGCAGGCGCATTCCCCATTCTGGGCGCCACCACAAAGTGGAGCACGGCGAGCACCAGCCCCACCATGAGTAGCGTCACGGCGACATCAATCAACGCCAGGTTCCAGGGCTTTCGCTCACGCTCTCCCTGGTCCACCACCTCGGCGCCGACGCTCTCCTCCACGGGTGCCGTCACCGGGGTGACGGCCGACGACTCTTGCTGCAGCTCACTCATCTGTTTCGCAATACTTATTGTTTTTTATATTCATTCGGCATCGCTGCGCCCTGTAACAGCAGCGCCTCATCGTGGACAAACTGCCGGAACGCCTGCGCAATGGGGGCTAAGCGTTTTCCCTTACGATACACTACATACCAGTGACGAAAAATCGGAAACTCCTCCACATCGAGAATGGCCAAACGCCCGGTCTCCAGCTCCAGCTCCAGCGTATGAATCGAGACCAGCCCCAGCCCCAGCCCCGCTTCGACCGCCTGTTTAATCGCCTCGTTACTGGTCATCTCCATCTCCAGATTCACCTGAACATTTTTCTCTCTGAAGAAACGCTCCATGGCAATACGGGTGCCCGACCCCTGCTCACGCGTCACAAAGACCTCATCCTGCAACGCTGAGAGCTGAATCTTCCGGCCAACCAGCGGGTGCCCCTTGGCCGCCACCACCACCAGCGGGTTATCCATAAAGGCCTCAGCCACCAAATCCATATCCGCCGGTGGGCGCCCCATGATCACCAGGTCGCATTCGTTCTCGGCCAACTGGTTGAGCAGCTTCTTGCGGTTGGTCACATCGAGCGAAAAGCTGACCCCCTCATTGCGCTTCACAAACTCCGCCAGCAGTCGCGTCGCAAAATGGTTGGCCGTGGTCGCCACAGAAATCTGCAAATGCCCCCGCTGCACCCCCTTGAGCTGCTCGATCACCGCTTCGGCCTCTTCCAGCTGCGCCGCGATAGAGCGGCAATAGTGGTGCATCTCCCGCCCGGCCTCCGTCAGATAGACCCGCTTGCCCATCTGCTCGAACAGGGGCAAGCCGACATTCTCCTCCAGCTGCTTGATCTGCATGGAGACCGCCGGCTGAGTCAAATGGAGCGCTTGAGCCGCCTGGGTATAGCTGAGGTGGCGGGCCACCGCTTCGAACACTTTCAACTGCCTAAAGGTCAGGTTCATGGGTAAAGCAGACCCTATATTTATATTTCAAATGAAATCAGCAAATTCAGGGACCGATAATAGCAAGGAATCCCCCCACACTCAGGCGTTAAATCGTCACCACCAGCCGCGCCGCCCGGGTACCGCCCAAGAGAACACCAGACCAATAACACATAAGCCTTACCTTATGCTCATAATAAAAATAACTGACTTTATATTATAAATTAATACCTATATTCTGTGCGTCCATTATGAGTAAGCGCCAACGCAGCGCTTGCGATTAAACGGTTACCTTGGTTTGGCAAGCCCCTGAACAGGGGCTGATTGAACCGAATATAAACCCCAACTAAGCGAGGAAATCTCAATGGATCAATCCGCACGTTATGCAGACCTTAGTCTGAAAGAAGAAGACCTGATCTCAGGCGGCAATCACGTACTGGTTGCCTACACCATGCAGCCCGCTGCAGGCTATGGCTACCTGGAAGTTGCTGCGCACATCGCGGCAGAGTCTTCTACCGGCACCAACGTTGAAGTCTGCACCACTGATGACTTCACCAAAGGCGTTGACGCTATCGTTTACTACTGTAACGAAGCCGAAGGCATCATCAAGATCGCCTACCCAATGGATCTGTTCGACCGCAACATCACCGACGGCCGCACCATGATCGTCTCCTTCCTGACGCTGTGTATTGGCAACAACCAGGGCATGGGTGATTGTGCCAACCTGCAGATGCAGGATTTCTACATGCCGCCTCGCATGCTGCAACTGTTTGACGGCCCTCAGAAAGATATCTCTGACATGTGGCGCATCCTGGGTCGCCCGGTTGAAGACGGCGGCTACATCGCAGGAACCATCATCAAGCCTAAACTGGGCCTGCGCCCTGAGCCTTTCGCTGAAGCGGCTTACCAGTTCTGGCTCGGCGGTGACTTCATCAAGAACGATGAGCCTCAAGGTAACCAGGTCTTCTGCCCAATGAAGAAGGTTATTCCTCTTGTAGTTGACGCCATGAAGCGTGCGCAAGACGAAACCGGCCAGGCCAAACTGTTCTCTGCCAACATCACGGCTGACTGCCATGACGAAATGATCGCTCGTGGTGAGTACATCCTTGAGCAATTCGGCCCAGACGCTGACAAATGTGCGTTCCTGGTTGACGGCTATGTTGGTGGCCCCGGCATGGTAACCACTGCACGTCGTCACTTCGCTGGCCAATACCTGCATTACCATCGTGCCGGTCACGGTGCGGTAACTTCACCTTCTTCCAAGCGCGGTTACACAGCATTCGTACTGGGCAAAATGTCTCGTCTGCAAGGTGCTTCCGGTATCCACGTAGGCACCATGGGCTTCGGTAAGATGGAAGGCGGTGCCGACGATCGCATCATCGCCTACATGATCGAGCGTGACAGTGCAGATGGTCCGTTCTTCCACCAGGAGTGGTACGGCATGAAGCCAACAACGCCAATCATCTCTGGCGGCATGAACGCACTGCGCCTGCCAGGCTTCTTCGAGAACCTGGGTCACGGTAACGTAATCAACACCTCCGGTGGTGGTTCTTACGGTCACATCGACTCTCCAGCAGCAGGCGCAACCTCTTTGCGTCAGGCATATGACTGCTGGAAGCAGGGTGCAGACCCCATCGAATACGCCAAAGAGCACAAAGAATTCGCTCGCGCATTCGAGTCTTTCCCGGGCGATGCAGACCGCATCTTCCCAGGCTGGAGAGAGAAGCTGGGCGTACATAAGTAAGACATACGCTGCAGTGAGCTGTATTAGAAAGCCTCTACCTTCGGGTAGAGGCTTTTTTTATGGACGCGGTACTGAGGGAAGCCTGTCGGATTCAGGAATAATCTACTGCGCTGGTGAGCGCGCTACAGACCCGGATAAAAGATCAGTGAGTACGCTCACCCCGGCCCGCCACGTAGGCATTGGCTTGGGCGCGCGGATGCAGAGGTAAAAACGAGGTCGCCCGCCGCGGCTCGGCACCCTCTTTATCCCAGGCGTAATCGACAGACAGAGAAGAGAGTATCTCCATCAGCGCCTGCGATGCCCCGGCCCTGGTCCGCTTGAACATCAGACCGACGCCACCACCGGAGATATGGGCAACATAGGCGTGAAGATGAAAACGCACCAGACTCTCCTGATTGTCGAACAAAATCTCCACCTCCAGCGGTGTATTCTTGGGGAAATCAAACGCCTCCCCCTGGACAAACATTCCCCCCCGGCTCACATCCCGACTTTTGCATTGCGCTACATGTACGCCTTCATGGAAAACAGCAACATCCAACGCGACCTGGCGACGAGCGCCCCAACGATGCTCCATGGTGATTCCCCTTCCTGTTTTTATTTGTTTAATGACCAGCCCTCAAAATGAGAACTGATTCCGCCCAAAACCATTGTTAAACAAAGGGAAGAAAGGATAAATTCGAGCGAACACGTAGGGACATGTACGGGCACGACAGCGTCATCTGCCACCCCTCCATGCGACACCAGCCCACAAGAGACATAAGTATTGCCTTATAAGAGCAATCAAAAAGCCTGACTGTTATTTATGAGTAAACACACCCTATAATTGCCGGCAAGCTAAATTACTCAAGCCTTTTCCAGGAGAATCCCATGAGCCAGGTAGATATCGCCCAATACACCATCAACGAAGAACCTTTCTACGAAGCTCAAGACCGCGAAATAGAGCTCTACGAGGCAGCCTATAAACAGCGTCTGCCCGTCATGGTCAAAGGCCCCACTGGCTGTGGCAAATCCCGTTTTATCGAATACATGGCGTGGAAACTGGGCAAGCCGCTCATCACCGTCGCCTGTAATGAAGACATGACCGCCTCAGACCTGGTCGGCCGCTACCTGCTCGATGCCGATGGCACACGCTGGCTCGACGGCCCACTGACCGTGGCAGCGCGTATGGGCGCCATCTGCTATCTGGATGAAATTGTCGAAGCACGCCAGGACACCACCGTGGTGATCCACCCGCTGACGGATCACCGCCGCACCCTGCCGCTGGACAAAAAAGGAGAACTGATCCAGGCTCACCCCGATTTTCAGCTGGTCATCTCCTACAACCCCGGCTACCAGAACCTGATGAAGGATCTGAAACAGTCCACCAAACAGCGTTTCGTCGCCTTCGATTTTGACTACGCAGCAGAGAGCATCGAGACAGAGATCCTCGCCAAGGAGACCGGCCTTGACACCGCCACCGCCGCCAAGCTGGTCAACATCGGCATCACCGCCCGCAACCTCAAAGGCCACGGTCTGGACGAAGGCATCTCCACCCGCCTGCTGGTCTACGCCGCAAGCCTGATCAAAGACGGCATCAACCCGCAGGATGCCTGCCGCATGGCACTGGTGCGCCCGATTACTGACGATGCCGATATCCGCTCCACCCTGGATCACGCTATCGATCAGATTTTCGGCTAAGTCGGGCCCGGACAGCGAAGGCCAGAGAGTGTCTCCAGCCTCTGCCCCAGCGCCCCACTGACCACACGAATCCAATGAAGCAGGAATAGAGGTCATCGCATCATGCTGCCATTTCCCACCCAGGAAAAAAGCCTCGGCCCCAACTACCCGAAGCTGACACCAGACGAGCTGGCGTACTACCGCTCACAGCTCGAATGTGGCTTTGAGCAACTCGACAATGTGTTTGAAGACTGCATGACCGAGGCCAAGGCGTTACTCACCGAAGAGGGCATCAAAGCCTATCTCGACGGCGCCTCTCTGGTCACCCTGACGGGGCGGGGTTTCGACCCGATTCTCACCTACCTGGAAGAGATGCCCAAAGTCGCCCACGACCTGGGCGAGGAGACGCTGGCGCTGGTGGCCCAATCGGCCTGGCAACTGACACGCTCGCCCAACGGCAAGGCCATTCCCGCGTTTTTGCAGACCATCGGCGAAGCGGCGCGGCGGCTGGGCAGCAAAGAGTCGCTGGCCCAGTACATTGAAATGGTGGAGTGGATGATCGCCCAGACCACCAAATCAATCCACGGCTTCCACGCCACCCAGCCCAGCCCCGGCGCCATCGACCTGTTCGAGCAGATGCCGCGACTCCTGAACCAGCTCTCGCTCATCGGCCTGAAAAAGTGGATCGAATACGGCGTCAAGAACTACAACCACCACCCCGAACGCCAGCGCGACTACTTCAGCCTGCAATCGGCCGATGCCCGCGCCGTCATGCAGCGCGAGCGCCACGGCACACTCTTTATGGACAACGAACGCAAGCTGGATCTCTACCTGCGCGCCCTGTGGCCCAGCGTCAACGATGAAGAGATCCCCATGCTGGTGCCCTACTCCGAAGCCTTCGATGAGCTGCGCAAACCCCAGCCGTACTACGATCAGCTCGGCTTTCGCATTCCCGACGTCTTTGACGACAAAAACGGCGTCAGCGGCCTCGACCGCTATCGCGGCATCCTTGCCCACATGGCGGCCCATCAGCGCTGGAGCGATCGCCTGGTGGCCGATAACTACAGCCCATTTCAGCGCCTGTCTGCCGAGCATTTCGAAGACTGCCGCGTCGACACCCTGGCCATGCGTAAGTACCCCGGCCTCAGCCGCTTGCTGATGGCCCTGCACCCAAGGCCTGAGGAGAA
>JALTMR010000094.1 GCA_027001525.1 Gammaproteobacteria bacterium | reverse complement strand
AACCAGGGCTGCATCGAAGTGCCGGATACCAGCGTCGCCTCACCCCACTCACCGGAGGCAGATTGCAGCCGCCACCGCTCCCCATCGTCACAGCATAGCGAGACCACGGCCCCGTGGCCGCTCAGCAAAATATGGCGCTTCAACACATTAACCAGACTCAGGACCAGCATCACGCCTGCGCCCAACTTCAGCCACCACGGCCAGGCAAGCAACAGTACGCAAATCGAGGCACCGCCATACAAGAAAAGCAGTAACGCCGACAGAACAAAGGATCGTTTCAGGTGAACTCTAAACGGAATCGCGAATTTTTGAGATGACATTGGCCCACTGACCGTTTTCCGGTTCTTCTTTTTTTAGCAAATACCCCAACAGCTGCTGATCTCCCAGGTCCAGCAACTCATGAAACTGCACTTTCTCCTCATCAGACAACGTGCTGTAGCGATTTTCGACAAAGGGCTGCAGCAACAGATCCAGCTCCAGCATCCCGCGCCGGCAGCGCCATTTAAGACGCGCCAACTCCAGCGCCTGAACAGGCCTCTCTTCCCCCGCCTCCAGCGTCATCAGATCGACCTTTTGAGCAACATTTTTTTGATATTGCCAATGGCCCGAGTGGGGTTCAACCCCTTGGGACAAACATTAGTGCAGTTCATGATGGAGTGACAACGAAATAACTTATACGGCCCATCCAGCGCTTCCAATCGCTCAGCTGCCGCCTGATCGCGACTGTCCGCCAAGAAACGGTAGGACTGCAACAACGCCGCCGGGCCGTGAAACTTATCGGGGTTCCACCAAAAAGAGGGGCAGGCGGTTGAACAACAACCACAAAGAATGCACTCATACAGACCATCCAGCTTTTCCCGCTCCTGCGGTGACTGGCGATACTCCTCTTCCGGTTCCGGATCATTTACCGTCAGGTAGGGTTTCACTGCCCGGTACTGTTGATAGAACTGTGTCATATCAACGATCAGATCCCGAATCACCGGACGCCCCGGCAACGGACGCACCTCTACTGGCTCACTTAACCCCTCCACAGAAGTGACACAGGCCAGACCATTTTCACCGTTGATATTTAAAGCATCCGAGCCGCAAACACCTTCACCACAGGAGTGACGAAAAGAGAAACTCTCATCCTGACGCTGAATATCCAGCAGCGCGTCGCGCAACATCATGTCTGCTTTCACATCCACCTCATACTCTTTCATATAGGGGTCAGAGTCTGTCTCGGGGTTATAACGATAGATAGAAAAACGCATTACTGTCTCCAACACAAAATGGCTGACTTAATAGACGCGAGCCTTGGGCGGAAATGTATCGACCGTCATCGGTTTGATGCGAACAGGCTTGTAATCCAGCGTACGATTTTGTTTAAAGAAGAGGGAGTGTTTCAACCAGTGCTCATCGTCACGTTCAGCATAGTCGACGCGAGAATGCGCTCCCCGACTCTCTTTGCGGGCGTGAGCCGAAACGACAGTGGCCAGAGCGATATCCATCAGATTTTCCAGCTCCAGCGCTTCAATACGAGCGGTGTTAAAGACACGGCTATGATCCTTTAGCCGAACATTCTGTATGCGCTCTTCAAGCTCGACCACCTTCGCCACCCCTTCTGCCAGCAGCGCCTCAGTACGAAAGACACCGCAATGGTCTTCCATCACCCGCTTCAGTTCGGAGCGCAGTTCAGCCACCGACTCACCTTCGCCTTTCTGTTCCCACTTGGCGATCCGCGCCAGACACTTCTCAACGCTCTCCCCGGTCATGGGGCGGTGGTAACGCATTTTGCTCAACAGTTCGATGATGTGG
>JALTMR010000093.1 GCA_027001525.1 Gammaproteobacteria bacterium | reverse complement strand
TCGCTGGGCAGTGAAGCCGAGTTTGCGGGAAGCCTCCTGTTGCAGCGTTGAGGTAATAAATGGCGGTGCCGGGTTACGTTTGCGTTTTTTCTTGTCGACCTTGACGATCTTCAGCGTGCCTTTGGCAGCCGAATTCAAGGTGGTTTCGATATGTTTTGCCCGCTCTTCGTTGTTGACGCTGAACTGGGTGAGCTTGTCTCCTTCAAACACATTTAGCTTGCCCATGAATGGCGAGCTATCGTCCTTTCTCAGGTCGGCTTCGATGGTCCAGTACTCTCGGGCGACAAACTTCTCTATCTCAAGCTCGCGCTCTACAATCATGCGCAGCGCGGGGCTTTGAACCCGGCCGGCGGAAAGGCCTCGACGGATTTTCTTCCACAGCAGTGGAGACAAGTTAAAGCCAACCAGATAGTCGAGTGCGCGCCGGGCCTGTTGGGCGTTGACCAGCTCCTGGGACAGCTTGCGCGGGGACTCCATCGCTTCCTGAATGGCGCGTTTGGTAATCTCGTGAAAAACAACCCGGTGCACGGGTTTGTTTTTCAACAGTTTTTTCTCTGTCAGGTATTCGGAGATGTGCCAGGAAATGGCCTCTCCCTCTCTATCCGGGTCAGTGGCAAGGTAGAGCGCGTCCGCCTTTCTCATCGCTTTCACGATGTTGTCGACGTGTTTTTTGTTCTTCTCAATCAGCTGGTACTTCATGGCGAAGTCGTTGGCGGTATCCACGGCCCCTTCTTTGGGCAGCAGGTCGCGCACATGGCCGTAGGAGGCCATGACTTCGAAATCTTTACCGAGGTACTTTTTGATCGTCTTGCACTTGGCAGGCGATTCTACGATAACTAAATTTTTGCTCATTCCGACCAGTGATAGTTTGATAGGTGCTGTTTGGTTTTTGCGCGCACAGTTTAGCGGTTCAGGGCAGATAGAGTTTAGGGCCCTCTGCGTGGAATGCTAGTGAATGTTTTCGACGACGTCCTCGTAGAGGAGATCTTCCATCCAGGCGTAGGCGGCCTCCTGGCCGGGCTGATTGAACAGCACCATTAGAATCACCCACTTCAGATGGTCCAGGTCGATGTGATGACCCTCTAGTGCCATGGCGCGATCAACCACCAATTCGCGGCTAACGGGGTCTAAAATGCCGCTTTGTTCCAGAAAGAGCAGGAAGCCACGGCACTCGGTGTCGAGTCGCTCACACTCCTGATGAGTGAAAATGCGGGTGGAGTGGTTCGAGGTGTTGGTTGCCGGGTGGACGGTGTTTTCCCGCGCTTCATAAAGCCCTTCCAGCCAGTTGAAGGCTTTATCGATGTCGCCATGCTGGAATCCGGCGTAACCCAGGTGATCCCGCATGGCGTCAATATCAGGCATGAAGTCTGACCCACTATCAACGCAGTGTTCGAACAAATACATCAATACATCGAGCACATTTTCTTTCATTATTTGGTTTCTTAATTATCTTGTCTGGTATACAAACCGCCGGGCGCGGTGGAGACCAATCCGCGCAGTTCTAGTGACAACAGAATGGAGGAAACCTCATCGGGCGTCAATTGGCTGTGCTCGACCAGTGTGTCGACGGCCACCGGATCCTGCCCCATGTTGTTCAATATTTTCAAAGAGTTATCATCAATATCAAACGATAGTGTCTGTTGTTGCGGTGGGCTGACCACTGCAGCCCCGGCTGTTGCCAGCGGGGGCAACTCTTCGAGAATATCATCTGTGCAGTCCACCAGTTTGGCTCCCTGGCGTATCAGCGAGTGGCACCCGCGGCTGGTTGGGCTGTGGATTGAGCCGGGAATGGCAAAG
>JALTMR010000092.1 GCA_027001525.1 Gammaproteobacteria bacterium | reverse complement strand
CCCTCACAAGGGCTGAGCCACACCGCGGTGGCGGTTGCCGTGGCCGACGACGGCAGCGTGTTTGTGGCCGATTTTGCCCACCATCAGATTCAGAAGTGGCAGCGCGGTGGATAGCGCTGGCGTCGAAATCGAGGTGTTTACCTCATCGCTCTGCAAGCGCTGCCGGAAGGCGGGTCGGTTAGTCTCGAAGCTGCTGCAACAACCCGGTTTTGAAGCCCTCACCTGGCGTGAAGTCGATGTGGTGGAGGAGATCGATCGCGCCGTCGCTTTGGGTATCGTCGCCACACCGGCAATCGCCATCGGCGGTGTTGTGGTCTTCACCCGCCTGCCCTCGGAGCAGCAGCTCCGCCACGCCATAAAAGAGCAGCTGGGCGGGAGGGTCGGCGATGGCCGCTAACACCATCGGCGAGGTGGCCCGCCAGCTGGCGATGAGCGTCGATACCTTGCGCTACTACGAAAAGATCGGCCTGCTGCCCGGCGTCAGTCGCAACGCATCGGGCATCCGCCAATACAGCGACAAAGATATCTCGCGCTTGAAATTCATCAAACGCGCCCAGCAGATGAACTTCACCCTGGCCGAGATCGGTGATCTGTTGACGATGCGCGAAGACCCCCAACACGCCCGCGACGAAGTGCGGCAACTGACGGCTAATAAACTAACCGAAGTAAAAAATCGCCTGACCGAACTGGGTACCTTGCGCAGGGAACTCACCCTGCTGGTCAACCTCTGTCGCGCCAGCGAGGCGGGGTGCCCGATTATTGAGAAGATGGGGGAGGGTGAGAACGGCTAGTGGTCCATGCGGGAAGTTCTGTTACTTAAGGAGCACAGTGAGAAGGTGCAGATCAAGGCGGCAAAATGCTGGAATGGTGGTTCCATTTCGAGTTTTGCCAACACAGAGCTGTACCTTCTCACGAGACGAACAGTTACATAATTTTCCGCATGGACCACTAGATATGATGTCTGGCTTTATCGCTCGTCTGATAACAATACCCGGGCATGTTCCAGTGCCTCCAGCCGGTGGCGGTGTTCGTGTCCGTCAGCGAGGTGAGCCAGTACCTTCTGGTTGTTTAGCATCTCTCGAACCTGGCGGCGGGCACCGCTCAGAAAGACCAGGCGACCGGTGTGCTGGGCATCAAAGATCATGTCGTCGAGTGCCCGGCTGGTGGTGTAGTCAATCTGCGGTACATCGCTCAGATCCAGTACCAGGGCATCGTAACCATCAAAGGCGGCAAGGCGGCGGCTCATGCCTTTGGCGGCGGCAAAGCTCATGGCACCGCCCAGGTGGAAGTAGAGGATGCGCCCCTGGGCCGCTTCAAGAATGGCATTTTCCGCTTCGCTCAGGTGGTGCACTTCGTTGGGCCGGGTGGTGGCGCTGATGCTCTGTAGCTGTAACTCGGTCATGCGTGACATAAAGACAAAGCTGGCCATCACCATTCCCACCGCAACGGCCATGATCAGATCGACAAACACCGTCATCAACAGCACGGTGATCATCATCGATACCCCCGCTTTGGAGATGTTGCGCAGTCGTTTGAGGTAGTCCCAGTCGATAATATCGGTGCCCACCTTGACCAGAATACCCGCCAATACCGCCTTGGGGATCTCCTCGGCCAGTGTGCCGGCCCCGAGAATCACGGCCAGCAGGATCAGGGCGTGCAGCGCGCCGGAGAGGGGTGTTTTGCCCCCCGCTTTCACATTCACCACGGTGCGCATGGTCGCCCCGGCCCCCGGCAGGCCGCCAAACAGCCCGGCCACGGTGTTGCCGATTCCCTGGCCGATCAGTTCGCGGTTGGGATCATGAAAGGTGCGGGTGATGTTGTCGGCCACCAGTGAGGTCAGCAGCGAATCGATGGCCCCCAGCGCTGCCAGAATCAAGGCGTACTTGAGCATGTCGGGCAACAGGCTTAGTTCGATCACGGGCAGATGAAGGTCGGGCAAGCCGCCGGGAATTGTTCCCAATAGGGGCGTTGAGCCGCTGGGCAGCCACAGGAGGTAGATCAGTGTGCCGAGAATCAGTGCCGCCAGGGGTGCCGGCAGCAGGCGATTAACGGCGGGCAGAAAGCGCGGCAGCGTGTAGACGACAAGCAGCGTCACGCCCCCCAGAAACAGTGCCGCCATGTTCGGTTGGGCGAGGAACGCGGGTGCGGCCTCGGCAGCGGCCAGCGGCTTTGATGGGCTGGCGTAACCCAGCAGGGGGCCGATTTGCAGCAGAATAATGATGACGCCGATGCCGCTCATAAACCCGGAGATCACGGCGTGGGGGACAAATTCGATATAACGTCCCACCTTCAATATACCAAACAGGATTTGAAACAGCCCGCCCAGCACCACCACGCTGAAAGCCAGGGTCAGGCTCTGCATCGGATCGTCGGGAAATAGCATTGCGTAGTGGGCAAAGACCGTTGCCATCACTACCGTCATGGGGCCGGTGGGGCCGGAGACCTGCGCCGGCGTGCCGCCGAACAGGGCCGCGAAAAAGCCGACGCAAATCGCCCCGTAGACTCCGGCGATGGCACCCGCCCCCGAGGCCAGTCCCATGGCCAGCGCCAGGGGTAACGCCACCACAGCGACGGTGATGCCGCCGTAAATATCGCCGCGCAGGTTGCGGAAGTTGAGGTCAGGCATCATCGTTGACGTACCAGCAGCATTTCGCACATCTCGCCATAAGGGTTATGCCAGTTATGGCTACGGCGCGGATCGTAATAGACCGATTGCGCCGTCTCGATGGGGTAGTCACTGCCGTCATACTGCAACAGTGCCCGACCGCGGCGAATCCAGACAAACTCGGACTCAATGCCCACCAAAAAAGGTTGTTCGGCCAACATGCCGTCGGGGTGGAGTCGAATCAACATCGGTTCAAAGCCGGAAGCATGGCGCTGAGCCGCCAGCGGCGTGACCTCCGCGCCGTCACGCAGACTGAAGGTGGGGCAGTTGCCGGTATCGATAATCTCCAGTGCTGAATCTTCTTCAGGCTCGGCGAAAAAAGCAGCCACCGGCAGACGCAGGCCATGGGCCAGTTTTTCCAGCGTGGCGACCGATGGCGAGGTCTCCCCCTGTTCGATTTGCGATAGTGTTGAGGGGCTGATGCTGCATACTTCCGCTAACGCCCTGAGCGATAAGGCTTTTGATTCACGTAGTGCTTTTATGCGCTTGGCTACGGGCATAAGTGATACTCCTCGATAGTTTGACCGCCCCTCCGGTGTCACGAGGCGGATGCATCCATTATAGGGAATAAATTGTTCGATATAATGGATGGCAGCCAAAAAACAGCACACAGCTTTCCTGGGGCGTCGGGGGTCGATCCTCTCCTTGCCCGCTGAAATAACGATCAGGTGACCCCTTGCTGTGGGGTCATAATCTAAGTCGATGGCCTTTTTCCGGGCGAAATTCCGGTCAAGGTGGGTTTTATTCAGCACACTCCGCCAGTTTGCAGCCCGAATGATTTTTATGTTCCTGTTTTCGCAGGGCTGCCACCAGCAGCTTGGGCAGGCGATAGAGGGCCTGCTCGTCGAATTCGCCGAACAGGCAGATCTGTATCCAGTGGCGTTGAATGAGGTAGTCGCTTTCGGCGCTCAGGAGGAAGCCGTGGGATTCCAGTTCACGGCAGAGTGCGACGCTGTTGATGTGCTCGGGCAACGGGAGGGTTATCACGGCGCTCTGATCTGCTTCTGTTGTGAGCAGGTCAATCTTTTCCGCCTCAAGTTGTTGGCGCAGTTTGGCTGAAACGCGGGCTATTTTTCTATATTTTTCTGTCCAGTTTGTTTGGGTCAGCGCGGTCGTAAAGGCGCTGAGCAGGTTGGATGACAAGGTAAAGGGGATGCCCGCTTTCTTTTGGTATAGAGCGAGGTCCAGCGTGCGCGGCAGGTGCTGTGACGGGGCAAGGGGCGCGCCGTTGTGGAACACGCAGGCGATGCCGGAATAGGCACCTATGGCTTTGCCACTGACGCCGGAGGCAAAGCGCACCCGAGTGAGCTGCATCGGTGCGGTGCCCAGTGCGCTCACTGCGTCCAGGCAGAGGTGAATGCCTCGTGCGTGGCAATATGTTGAGAGCGCTTCCCACGGGTTGCGGATGCCTGTGGAGGTTTCGCAGGCCACCAGCCAGATCCAGCCCACGTCGGGGTGGTCTTCAAGTCGCTTGATAAGGGTGTCGGTATTAAAACGTGTTCCCCAGGGCTGACGGTGTTCAAGGTGGTCAAGTTGCCAGCGCCGGGCATGGTCAAGCAGGCGCTCGCCGAACTCCCCATTGCTCAGCACAAGGCCCCGCTGTTTTGAGGCGCTGAGCTGGGCCGCGATGGCATCGTTGGCATGCGTGCCGCTGCCCGACATTAACAGGACATGTTGTGCTTGCGTCATGCGGCACAGCTGCTCAACCGCCTGTTGGTGCAGGGAGATAAAGCGGTCTGAGCGATGAGAGATCGCGGCGCCGGAGAAGGCTTTTTTCACAGCAGAACTCACCGCAACGGGGCCGGGCAGCAGATTCACTGGCAGCGTCGTGTGTTGATCTATTTTATCCAGACTCCGGGCCAGCCGGGTGTACGCCTGTATATCGAGGTACATAGGCTGATAGGGGGCCTCTGCGCTGCCCACCTGAGGGCCAAAAGGGGTAAACCCCATGTGCTGGTACAGGCGGCGCTGGCGCAGTGTGGCGGAAATTAATGCCAGGTCGTGCCCCTGCCCGGCAAAGTGCTTTGCCAATAAATGCACGAGCTGGGCAAAAACGCGGCTGCGGCGATAGCGCGGCTCGACAGCCAGCAAGCGAACCTCAACAGGACGGCTGTGAGCGGGCAGCAGGGCGTCCAGATTGTCGAGCTTCTTATCAAGTGAGAAAGGGCGCCGAGCGCGGCCGGCGATCATGCCGACGACGTTGTGAGCTACTTTGCAAACAGCGTAGGTGTTTTCGCGGTGAAACGGATCAACCAGGCGACGTTGCTCATTGGGCTGGTGCTGCGGGATCTCTTCAACAAAGGTGCGGTAATTCAAGCGATGAATCGCTTCAAATTCATCATCACAATCAGCGATCTTAAAGTTAAATGTGCTCATGATGGATCTCTGTTCGAGGGTCAGCTTTCTTAGTGCAGTGTATTATATCGCCAGGTCTATGAGCGGGGCCGTGTTTCTAACCCGGTTGTAGCGTTGTTGAGGGTGGTTCGGTGGTATTGGCGGGTGCCAGGCCGTCTGACTCGATGGGATGATGGTATATGACCTGAAGTGTTGGTTAGTTCTCAAGGAAGAGGGTTGACGTGCGACAACGTTGAGCCCTTCTATCCGTACCAGTGCCACAAACAAAAAAGGGCTGCCTCCCGGCAACCCTTGTTCTATTTGGTGGAGGCGGCGGGAATTGAACCCGCGTCCGCAAATCCTCTGCCATTGGCTCTACATGCTTATCCCAGTCTATTGATTTAACTACTGGCTACCCGACGGGCAGGGAAAACCAATAGCGAGTCTGTTAGGTTTTAGCGAATCAATGCCAGACAAATGTCATCGCGAGCTTGTATGAGTCGACCCCGGTTGACCGAGCGTACAAGCACACATCGGGCCGAGGGCACTAAAGCTGGTTTTTAAGCAGCTAGTGCGTAGTTGTCTTCGTTGGCAACTATAAGTTTTGCAGATGGTTTTACGAGGTATTCCGCACCTCGGCATGCACCTCCGGTTTCGCGATCCACGTCGAAGCCATGTCGCCCCCTTTGGTATAAGTGGGACATTGTATAGGAGGGGGAAGTTCCCTGCCAGGTGTTTTAGCGTTGGGTAGGTGCCAAGCGGAATGTTTTTCTACTGCTCGAGTGTTTTGGGACGGATGAGGGTGGTGAGGGAGCCGCTGCCGCGTTGGAGTGATTTCCATTCGTCCGGGAGTGTGATTTGGGCCAGGGTGGCGGTGGGCATGAGGGGTTGATCTTGCGATAGCAGGGCGTCGGTACCGCAGAGGTAGGTGAGTAGCTCTTCCATGCCGGGGTTGTGGCCGATCAGCAGCACCAGATCTGTTTCGGGGGCGTCTGCCAGCATCAGTAGCAGGGTGTTGAGGCTGGCAAGGTAACCGCGCTCTTCGTTGGTGATTTGTCTGTTGCTCAGGGTCATCTGCTGGCGCAGGCCCAGCAGGGTTTCCTGTGCGCGGCAGGCGCTGGAGCAGATGACGTGATCGGGGGTGAGGTTGTTGTCGGTGATCCACTGACCCATGCGCCGGGCGGCTTTTTTGCCTCGCGAGTTGAGAGGGCGGGCAAAGTCGCTCAGGTTTTCGTAGCTCCAGTCGGATTTGGCGTGACGCATCAGAAGCAGGGTGCGCATGGTGGTTAGCCTCGTTTGAGGATGCGTTGTTTGTCGCGCTTCCAGTCCCGGTCTTTGAGGGTGGCGCGTTTGTCGTGTTGCTGTTTGCCTTTGCCGAGACCGACCTCTACTTTGACGTGATTGCCTTTCCAGTACATGGCTAGTGGTACGAGGGTGTAGCCCTGTCGCTCCACGGCGCCTACCAGTCTGTCCAGTTCGCGCCGGTGCAGTAGCAGTTTGCGCGTACGGGTTGGGTCGGGGTGGATATGGGTGGATGCGGATAGCAGCGGGGTGATGAGTGTGCCCACCAGCAGCGCTTCGCCGTTTTGCAAGATGACGTAGCTGTCCTGGATCTGGACGCGCCCTTCACGCAGGCTTTTGACTTCCCAGCCCTGGAGGGCGATGCCCGCTTCGTATTTGTTCTCGATAAAATAGTCGTGGCGCACCTTTTTATTCAGAGTGATGGTGCCACTGGACTGTTTTTTGTCCTTCTTTTTGGGTTTTTTAGCCATAGCGCGCAATTATAACCAAGTCTTTTCAATTGCGAAGGAATAGTTTTGGTCGGGGGGTTAATCGCAATCTTGATCGATTCAGCGTAAAATTCGCCGCTTGGTCTGGGGTGCTCGGGCGTTGAAGCGGTGCGGTAAAAATCTTCACATTTCAAGGAGTCGGTATGGGTGCGCGAAGTTGGGCGGTGATGGTTGGATTGTTTTTTGGTCTCGTCGCGCCTGTCGCATTTTCAGCAGAGGTGGAAGCTCCCGGGTTGATAGAGACTATTGACAGCGCGTTTGGTGTGCTGGTGGGGTATATCGCTGCTGTCTCTTTCTTTGATGTGCTTTTCTTCACGGATGCTTATCGTTTGCCCTTTGCGGTTGCCTGGCTGGTGGCCGGGGCGGTCTATTTCACTTTTCGTATGGGGTTTATCAACGTCAGGGCCTTTCGCCACGCGATTCAATGTGTGCGGGGCCGCTACGACAACCCTAACGATGTGGGGGAGACCACTCACTTTCAGGCGCTGACGACGGCGCTCTCCGCCACGGTGGGCCTGGGTAATATTGCCGGGGTGGCGATTGCGATCAGTATCGGCGGCCCGGGGGCGACGTTCTGGATGATTGTGGCCGGTTTTTTCGGTATGGCGGCCAAGTTTACCGAGTGTACGTTGGGGCAGATGTACCGTGAGGTTCGCCCGGATGGCCATGTTATGGGCGGCGCGATGGAGTATCTCAGCAAAGGGCTTGCCGAGGTGGGGTGGGCAAAGACGGGTAAGG
>JALTMR010000091.1 GCA_027001525.1 Gammaproteobacteria bacterium | reverse complement strand
TCGATATCGTCCGCCGTACCGTGGTGGGCAGCGAGCCGGAGTCGATGATGATGGTCTCCGTCGGAATGGTGGCGCTTGTGGCCAATACCATTTGTCTGGTGCTGATCTACAAACATCGCCAGGGTGAAGTGCACATGCGCGCCAGTTGGATCTTTTCCAAAAATGACGTGATCGCCAACCTGGGGGTAATCGCGGCGGGTCTGTTGGTGGCGTACACCGACTCCCATTGGCCCGACTTGATTATTGGCCTGCTCATTGCCACTATCGTTACCCGGGGCGGCCTGCATATCATCAAGGACGCCAAACGCGAAAGAGACCAACAGGAGGAGGCAATGTCGTGAGCGCGCGCCGGTTCATTGTTCGTCTGCTTATTCTCTCTGTGCTCGCCATCAACGTGGCGTGGGCGATGGATGACTGCGCGGCGCAATATTCCCATCAATCCTCCGATGTCGGCCTTTCCACGGTGCTTCCCGACGACCAGGACAACAGCGGCTGCGACGTGCCCTGCCTGGGTTGGCTCCACCTGGTGGCCATTGTGCCCGGCGCCAAATTCGATGACTTCTCTTCTGCTCACCAGGCGGTGGCGCGGATCGATCTCTCTTTTTATTCTCTTGACCAGACACCGCCCGTTCGCCCCCCGCAAATCTGAGCGCCCGCTCCGGGGCCTGGCCCCACCCGTTTGTTTTACCCAAATTCCAAGTAAGGACTTACACAGATGAAAACACGATTGTTGATGTCGGTAGTGGCGCTCTGCCTGCTGGGCAGCGTCTCGCTCCATGCGGAAGAAGAGCACGAGGAGGAGGGCGGCATCCCGCCCATGAGCGCGCAGCAGCGCCAGGCACTGGGTATTCTCACCGAACCGGTGGCCCGGCATGTGATGGCCGATGAAGTGGTCGCCCCCGCCGAGGTCACCGTCAACCGTTACCGTACCGCCGAGGTGACGCCCCGCATCAGCGCCCAGATCATCCAGCGCCACGCTCGCATGGGTGATCAAGTGAAAAAAGGCCAGAAGCTGGTCACCCTCTCCAGCGTCGAGATGGCCGAGGCCCAGGGGCAGTTGTTGATCGCGGCCAAGGAGTGGCAGCGGGTGCAGAAGCTGGGGCGCAAGGTGGTGTCGGAAAAACGTTATGTAGCCGCCCAGGTGGATCACCAGCAGGCCTATGCCAAGGTGCTCGCCTTCGGCATGACCGAAGCGCAGGTGAAGGCGCTGTTAAAACAGGGCGATGTCTCCCGGGCCACCGGGGCGTTCGATCTGCTCAGCCCGCAAAAGGGCACCGTGCTGAATGATGACTTTGTCATCGGCCGGGTGGTGGCGCCGGGCACGGTGTTGATGGAGATCAGCGACGAGGCGCGCCTTTGGGTCGAGGCCAAACTGGCTCCCGAGGTGGCCGCCCGCGTCGAGATCGGCAGCCCGGCCCGCGTCAGCGGTGACGGGCAACAATGGGTCAGCGGCAAGGTGGTGCAGATCCACCGCCGCATGGACGAGGCCACCCGCACCCTGGCGGTGCGCATCGAGCTGGACGCCAACAACGCTGGCCTGAGCCCCGGCCAGTTCGTCAAAAGCGCCATCGCCCTCGGCGCGGGCAAATCGGTGCTCGCCGTGCCCCGCGAGGCTGTGGTGCTGTTGCAGGGGGATTACGTAGTCTTCAAGCCCGAAGGTGAGGAGATCCACCCCACGCCGGTGGAACGCGGTGTGACGCGCGGCAACTGGACCGAGATCAGGGCCGGTCTGGCCCTGGGGGATGAGATCGTCACCCAGGGGGCCTATGTGCTCAAATCGATGCTGCTGAAATCGATGA
>JALTMR010000090.1 GCA_027001525.1 Gammaproteobacteria bacterium | reverse complement strand
CATCATCGCCTGATCGGCGGTGCGGATGTCTGACTGCAAGCTTTTGCGGGGCACTTCAATGGCTCGGCGAAAGAGTGAAATCAGCAGGCCGGGGTCCATCAGCACAAGATTGGTGATGGGCACAATGCCATCGTTACCCTGGGCCACCATCTCCCGATAGGTCTCAATGGAGTGGCGTAGCGCAGGCACTTGCCGTGGCGCAATGAGTTCGACGCACTCCTCGAGACTGGTGAATGTTTCCATACGTTATCTTCCCCGTTCCTGTGCAGGGAGATGTCGGCGAGCCGGTGTGATTCTTTAGCTCGGCCGGGATGTTGTCGCCCGTTTTTTTGGCGGCCTGACTGATCGGCCGTTGGCTTAAGTTGTTCGTTGCGCCGGCCGATACCTGCCATCGAAGGAAGATCAATCCAAAGCGGGATGCATTCTTATGTTTATCATCATCGGTATCATTATTGTGCTGGGCTCTGTGGGCGGCGGCTTTGTGCTGTCTCACGGTCAACTGGGCTCGTTGTGGCAGCCCTACGAGTTACTGGTGATCGGTGGTGCGGCCCTGGGTGCCTTTGTGGTGGCGCACCCAACCAAGGTACTTAAGTCTGTCATTGCCAACTTTGTGTTAATTCTGAAAGGTTCGAAATATCAGAAAGCACTCTATCTGGAGCTGTTGTCGTTGCTGTTCGGCATTCTGACCAAAGCGCGCAAAGAGGGAATGATGGCGATCGAGGCGGATATCGACGACCCCGCCGCCAGCGAGCTGTTCAGCAAATACCCCAAAGTGCTTGCTGACCACCACATTCTCGATTTTATCTGCGACTACCTGCGCATGATGGTGGGCGGCAACATGAATGCTTTCGAGTTGGAAAACCTTATGGATGTGGAGCTGGAAACGCACCATGAAGAGTCAAAATTGGCCGCTGACGCGGTGACCAAGGCATCCGACTCGCTGCCCGGTTTCGGTATCGTCGCCGCCGTGCTCGGCATTGTTATCACCATGGGGGCGTTGACCGAGCCTCCCGAGGTGATCGGGCATCACGTTGCCGCCGCACTGGTGGGTACTTTTCTTGGCATCCTGATGGCCTACGGCTTTGTCGGCCCGATGGCGGTGGCGATGGAGCACATTGCCCGCGAGGAGGCGAAATTCTATACCTGCATCAAGGTGACGCTGCTGGCCTCCGTCAACGGCTACAACCCCCAGGTGGCGGTGGAGTTTGGCCGTAAGGTGATGTACTCCTCCGAGCGCCCAAGCTTCACCGAGCTGGAGGAGCACGTAAAGAACAACGGCTAGGCGCCGTCGTTCTCGCCAATAGTGCATAACAGGTAGCAATGGATGCTGGATAAAAAACAACCGATCGTGATCAAAAAAGGCGGTCACGGGGGGCATGGCCACCACGGGGGTGCCTGGAAGGTGGCCTTTGCCGATTTTGCGGTCGCCATGATGGCCTTCTTCATGTTGATGTGGCTGCTGGGCTCTACCGGGCAGGAGCAGCGGGCGGGCATTTCGGACTATTTTCAGAACCCGTCAGGTGTTCAGGGGCCGGGTGGGGCCAGTACCAGCATGATCAAGCTGGGCGGCTCTCAGGACATGACGCCGGGGGATACGGCGCAGCACAAATCAGGTGACGAGCACGACAAAGACACGGCCCGCACTGAGACGGCAGAGAAAAAAATCGAGGTCGAGAAAGAGGTTGAGAAGGAGCTGGAAAAGCAGCGTCTCGATGGCTTGATGAGTGATCTTAAAGAGGCGATGGAGAGGAGCCAGTCGCTGCAGTTGTTTAAAGATCAGCTGTTGCTGGACATCACGCCTGATGGTCTGCGAATCCAGATTGTCGATAAAAAGAACCGGCCCATGTTTGATGCAGGCAGTGCCCATATCAAGCACTACACAGCAGAAATGTTATTTGAGCTGGCCAAGTTTATCGACAAGCTGCCCAACCGCATCAGTATTACGGGCCATACCGACGCCAGTCGCTCGAAGCGCGAGGATTACAGCAACTGGGAACTCTCGGCGGACCGGGCCAATACCGCTCGACGTGCCTTGATCGATGGTGGTTTATCGGCGCACAAGATAGGCCGGGTGATTGGCCTGGCGGATTCGATTCTGTTCGACAAGGAGGACCCCTACAATCCGGTGAATCGCCGTATCAGCATCATTGTGATGAACAAGGAGGCGGATGAGGCGATCAATCGCAAGGAGGCGCCGCCCGCATACGACCCCACGGAGAAGAACAACGAAGATCTCGATGCTCGGCCCAGGGGCTTTAAGCTGACGGAGCTGCCCGAAAGCGCTCAACAACCGGTGGCGGCGTCCACTTCTGAGCATGGTGGTGCTGCGGTGACGCCGTCCGCTGATCAACACCGCGCGGCGGAGTCGGCCCACGCAAAGGATGGCTCCCGGCCTCATGCGCCCACGGTGGGAGGCATCGATTTCTCTGCCGGAACGCGCATCAAACTGCCTCCCCTGCCTGGCCAGGGCGGCGCGAATGCACCTGCTCCCAAGGGCGATGCGGCAGACAGCACCGCTGCGGATCAGGCGCCGCCTGACGCTGCCGATGAGGAGCTTCCTCCCCTGGGAATCGATTTCTTTTGAGGCATACGGACAATACCGCTTTAGCCTGTTGCTTTTAATGGGCTAAGCTTGTTGGTGGCCCTGCTGATGTGTGTGGTGTTGGGGGGGCGGGTTCGCTGAATTATCGATGATCGCGCATGCAGAAATCTGCCCCTGTTCCGATAAGAAGGGTGGGGCCAACAAGATAATCTGCCGCCGGCAGGCGAGAATGCCGCTCGGCGCGTCACGGGGTGAGTTTTATGGGTGTCAGAGCATGGTTACTTGCACGACTCGTGAATTGGCTCAATGAAGAGCAGCCTTTTGACGGCGAGCCGCCTTGTGATTTTGATCGTCTTCGCCTCGAAATCAAACCCTGTGACGTGGTGTTGGTCGAAGGCCGCACCCGCGTCGGCAACATCATCAAAACTATCTCTACCAGCCCCTGGACCCACTCCGCCCTCTACATCGGTCGTCTCGACGATATTGATGACCCTGCGCTGCGGGCAGAGGTTGAGCATCACTACCGTGGCGATGTCGAACTGAGCCAGGCACAACTGATTGTCGAACCGCTTTTGGGGCAGGGAACGCTGGTTCGCTCGCTCGATGTCTATCGCGGTGAGCACTTGCGTATCTGCCGGGCCAAGGGGCTTTCAGCGCAGGATGTACAAACGGTCATCCAGGGCGCGATAGCCCATTTGGGGGTGGCGTACGATGTGCGCCAACTGGTGGATCTGGCCCGTTTTCTTCTCCCCTTCGGTCTGCTTCCCCGGCGCTGGCGTTCATCTTTGTTCGAGCGCAATGCGGGGGAGCTGACCAAAACCGTCTGTTCCACCATGATTGCTGAGGTTTTTGCCTCAATTCACTACCCGGTGCTGCCTGTGATTCATCGGGACGAGGAGGGTGGTTTTCGCATGTATAAGCGCAATACACGGCTCTATACCCCCAGCGATTTTGACTATTCGCCCTACTTTGAAATTATTAAGTACCCCATTCTGGGGTTTGATGATGTCGCCATGTACAGACAGCTGCCCTGGGATGACGAGGGTCTGGTGTGCAATACCCTTGGCGACTGCTACATTCCTTCGGACAGCGGGGGGCTGAAGCAGCGGATTGCTCGACAACAAATGGAGAGTGATGTGAGGCATAGCGGTGCTGTGGATGCGCCACAGCCTCAGGTCGACGATGACCGCCCGAGTCTGAGCCACCGGGCTTAGAGCGGGCGTACAAAGGAAAAGGAAGGAGCTATGACAACGTCTCTGTGGTGGGTATTGCTGATTGGCGCGGTGTGGGCCATGGCCTATACGCGTTTTCGTCTGTGGCAGTGGAGCGCTGTGCTGGGGCTTTACCTGGTGCTGACCTCGCTGTTCAACTGGGTGCCGCTGGTGGTGCAGATTCCTGTCTGGATTCTCTTCGTCGCCATCGTGGTGCCGCTTAATATCCCCTCCCTGCGGCGTTTTCTGGTCAGCGATCGCATTCTTCCCGTCATGCGCGATGCGCTGCCGCCGATGTCACAAACCGAGAAAGAGGCGCTGGATGCCGGCACCGTTTGGTGGGAGGGGGAGCTGTTCAGCGGTCGCCCCGACTGGCGCAAGCTGCATGACATTCCCCAGCCTAAACTGAGCGAGGAGGAGCAGGCCTTTCTTGATGGCCCGGTGGAGCAGCTTTGCGCCATGCTCGACGACTGGCAGATTACCGAAGAGCTGCACGACCTTCCTCCCGAGGCCTGGCAGTTCATCAAGGACAACGGTTTTTTCGGCATGATCATTCCGAAAAAATATGGCGGGTTGGCGTTCTCTGCCCTGGCCCACTCGGCGGTGGTGATGAAGGTGGCCAGCCGCTCGGTCTCGGCTGCCGTGACGGTGATGGTGCCCAATTCGTTGGGGCCTGCGGAGCTGCTGATGCACTATGGTACGGACGAGCAGCGTGACCACTACCTGCCACGCCTGGCCAAGGGGAAGGAGATTCCCTGTTTTGCCTTGACTGGCCCGGAGGCCGGTTCCGATGCCGCTTCCATTCCTGATCGCGGGGTGGTCTGCAAGGCGATGTATCGCGGTGAAGAGATGCTGGGAATTCGCCTCAACTGGGAGAAACGTTACATCACCCTGGGGCCCGTGGCGACAGTGCTGGGGCTCGCTTTTCGTCTCTATGACCCCGATCACCTGCTGGGGTACGAGGAGGATATCGGCATCACCTGCGCCCTGATTCCCACCGATACCGAGGGGGTCAATATTGGCGCTCGTCACGCCCCTCTCAACCAGGCCTTTATGAATGGGCCTAACTGGGGCCGCGATGTTTTCATTCCCATGAGCTGGGTGATTGGCGGTCAGGCGCGAGTGGGCCAGGGCTGGCGCATGTTGATGGAGAGCCTGGCGGCTGGCCGTTCCATCTCCCTGCCCTCCCTTAGCACGGGGGCCGGCAAGCTGGTGAGCCGCGCTATTGGCGGCTATGCCCGTGTGCGTAAACAGTTCAAGACGCCTATTGGCAAGTTTGAGGGGGTGGAGGAGCCGCTGGCCCGTATTGCCGCCAACACCTATTTGATGGAGGCTGCTCGCACCATGACCGCAGGTGCGGTGGATCTGGGTGAGAAGCCAGCGGTGGTTTCGGCCATTGCCAAATATAACCTCACCGAGCGGATGCGGGCGGTGGTCAACGACGGTATGGATGTGCAGGGCGGCGGTGCCATCTGCATGGGGCCCCGAAATTTTATCGGTCGTGTGTACCAGTCGATTCCCATCAGTATCACGGTGGAGGGGGCCAACATCCTGACCCGCACCCTGATTGTGTTTGGTCAGGGCGCGGTGCGCTGCCACCCTTACATCATCAAAGAGATGCAGGCGGTGGTGGATAAAGATCTGGAGGCCGGCAGTGAGGCGTTTGATAAAGCCCTCTGCGGACATATCGGCTTTACCATCAGCAACTTTGCCCGGGCCTTCTGGCTGGGGCTGACAGGGGGGCGACTGCAGCCTGCACCAGTGCAGACACAGGAGCGCTACTACTACCAGCAATTGACCCGGATGAGTGCCGCTTTTGCCATGGTGGCCGATGTCACCATGCTGCTTTTCGGGGGGGCACTCAAACGCAAAGAGAAACTCTCCGGCCGGTTGGCAGATATTCTCAGCCAGCTCTATCTGGCCTCGGCAGTGCTCAAGCGTTACCACGATGACGGCCATCCGGTGGAAGATCTGGATCTGGTGCGCTGGGCCTGTGATGATGCGCTCTACCGAATGCAGGAGAGTTTGCGTGGTTTGCTGCGCAACCTGCCGATTCCGGGGCTGGGGCCGTTGCTGCGTTTCATCATCATGCCCTGGGGCAAGTCCTACCACATGCCAAAGGATGCTCTGGGTCACAAGATTGCAGCTACTTTGTTGGCCCCGTCGGACAAGCGGGACCGGCTGACGGCAGGCATCTACGTGCCTGACGGGCTGGAGCAGGCTCTGGGGCGTATCGAGGATGCCATGAACAAGGCCGTGGCCGCCGAGCCGGTGGAGCGAAAATTACGCGAAGCGGTGCGGCTGGGGCTGTTGCCCAAGATCGGCGATGGTGAAACCATGCAGCGAGGCTTGGAGGCCGGCGTGATCAATGAGGAAGAGGCCGACGTGATGGCTGCCGCCATTGCGGCCCGGCGCGAGGCGATTACCGTTGATCACTTTGATTCAGATTACTGGAGGAGGGAGTCCTAACCATGGTGCAAACACGGAAAAATTCTGCTGCCCGGCCCGTCTACATTGTCGATGGTCGCCGCACCCCGTTTCTCAAAGCCGCGGGAAAGCCGGGCCCCTTTATGGCCTCAGAACTGGCCGTGCAGGTGGGGCGACAACTGTTGGCCAGCCACTCCTTTGAGCCCTCGGCATTTGATGAGGTGATCATGGGGTGCGTCATGCCGGGGCCGGATGAGGCCAACATCGCCCGGGTCATCGCGTTGCGTCTGGGGTGTGGCAAGAAAGTGCCCGCCTGGACGGTGCAGCGCAACTGCGCTTCGGGTATGCAGGCCCTCGATTGCGCCTACCAGAATATCGCCCAGGGGCGCGCTGAGCTTATTCTGGCGGGGGGGGTGGAGTCCATGAGCCACGCTCCCGTTCTGTTCAATCAGCACATGGTGAACTGGCTGGCACAGTGGAGCAAGGCCAGGACGATGGGTCAGAAACTGGCTGCGTTAGGGCAGTTGCGGGGCAAGCATCTGGTGCCGGTGATCGGCCTGTTGCGGGGCCTGAGTGATCCGGTCATCGGTCTGTCGATGGGGCAGACGGCAGAGAATCTCGCCTACCGATTCAATATCAGCCGTGAGCAGATGGATGCCTACGCCGTGCAGAGCCATCAACGTTTGGCCCAAGCTCAGGATGAAGGCTGGCTGGCGGCTGAAATTGAGGCTCTGTACGACACCAGGGGTCACCACTACCTGGCCGACGATGGCTTGCGCCGTGACAGCTCGGTGGAGCGTTTGGCCAAATTGAGGCCCGTCTTTGATCGCCACTTTGGCCGGGTCACTGCGGGCAACAGCGCCCAGGTGACCGACGGCGCGGCGATGTTGATTCTGGCCAGTGAAGCGGCGGTGAAAAAGCATCAATTGCCGATTCTGGGCCGCATTGCCGACAGCGAATGGGCTGGGCTGGATCCGGCGCAGATGGGGCTGGGCCCTGTGCATGCGATGACCCCGATTCTGCGTCGTCGTCGCTGGAAAGTGGATAGTGTCGATTACTGGGAGATTAACGAAGCTTTTGCCACCCAGGTGCTCGCATGTGTCGAGGCCTGGAAGGAGAAAGCGTACTGCGTCAAGGAGCTCAATGCTCGTGGCCCCGTGGGTGAAATCGATATGGCGCGGCTGAACGTTGACGGCGGGGGCGTCAGCCTCGGTCACCCGGTGGGGGCGAGCGGGGCGCGCATCGTTCTGCATCTGCTCCATGTGCTGGAGCGCAACAAGGCTAAACGCGGCATCGCCAGTCTCTGCATTGGCGGGGGCCAGGGCGGCGCCATGGCTGTGGTCAGGGAGGGCTAAGTGATGACAGATA
>JALTMR010000089.1 GCA_027001525.1 Gammaproteobacteria bacterium | reverse complement strand
GTCTGGTGCACATAATTGCGATGTCCAACTCCCTCAAACTGCTCACCATTCTGGCCGACGGCCACTTTCATTCCGGAGCATCTATCGGTGCGGCGCTGGGAATCAGCCGTAGCGCAGTCTGGAAGCAGATCAATACACTGAAAGACAAGGGCGTTGAGTGTTACTCCGTGCCAGGCAAGGGCTACCGCCTGGCGACGCCTTTGGAGCTGCTGGGCAGCGAACAGATCAAATCCCGGATGGATACAGACTCCCTCGACTTGTTGTCAGCGTTGGAGATTTACCAGGACATTCCCTCCACCAACCGCTACCTGATGGCGCGAGCGGGGGCCGTTCGCAGTGGTCATGCCTGTTTTGCCGAACGCCAGAGTGCTGGACGGGGTCGGCGGGGCCGGCCGTGGGTATCGCCGTTTGGTCGCAATATCTACCTCTCCCTCTATTGGGAATATGCGCTCAGTCCGTCTGATCTGTCGGGGTTGGCGCTGGCGGTTGGGGTGGGTGTGGTGGAGGCGCTCCAGGCGCTGGGTGTCAACGATGCACAGCTGAAGTGGCCCAACGATGTGTTATGGCAGCGGCGTAAGCTGGCGGGTATTTTGCTGGAGATGAGCGGTGAGTCGGCAGGCCCCTATCACGTTGTTGTCGGTGTGGGATTGAATGTGGATATGTGTCGCCAGCAGAGCCAGCAAATCGACCAACCCTGGGCTGATCTTCGTTCGGCCAGTGGCGGTGATGTCTCGCGTAACACGGTGGCCGCGCTGTTGCTGGGCTCACTGCTAAAGGTGCTGGACCGCTATGAACACGAAGGTTTTTCTGCCTTTCACTCTGCCTGGCAGGGGTTGGATGCCTTTGCTGGCGAAACGGTGGTGTTGCAGATGCCCAATGGCTGCCTCACGGGGCAGGTCTGCGGCGTGGATCAGAGCGGTGCGCTGATGCTGAAGACCGCGCAGGGTATTCAACACTTTCACTCGGGTGAAGTGAGTCTGCGGCCGCGGGAAGCGTTGGGATGATCTTGATTGATGCCGGCAATAGCCGCTTAAAGTGGGGTCACCTGGATGATGGTGTGCTCTGCCGCCAGGGCGCGGCCGCCTGGACGGGGAAGACGCTGCCCGAAGCGGCGTTGCAGGCGTGGCAACATCAGTCGCCCCGTCGTCTGGTGGTTGCAAATGTGGCCGGGGCCTGGTTTGAAAAGGTCTTGAGCGATTGGAGCCGGCAGCACTGGGGCCTATTGCCCGAATTTATTACCCCGCAGCGAACGGGGTATGGCGTCGAAACTTGTTATCATGAGCCCTTGCGCCTGGGGGTTGATCGTTGGCTCGCCCTTATCGCTGCCCGCCCGTCTGCCCCTGTGTGTGTGGTGGATTGTGGCACCGCCCTGACGCTGGATTTTTTATCTGCTGATGGTCGGCATCTGGGGGGGGCGATTCTGCCGGGATTGCACCTTATGCGCGACAGCCTGTATCGCCGTGCCCCGGGTATCTTTTCTGGTAACCCTGGCGAGACAGAAGATTCGACCGCTATCTTCGGGCAGGACACTGAAAGCTGCATTTGTCAGGGCACCCTGCATGCCGTGGCCGGGGCGATTGAACGCATCAGCGCCGAGTGGGCCGACGAAAAAGGCCCCCATACAAAAATAGTCACGGGGGGTGACGCGTTCGTCATACAGTCAGCCCTTAAAGAGAGGTATCATATGCAGCCCGATTTGGTACTGCGCGGATTACAAATAATCGCAACTCAAACCAGATGAGATTAGTCGCACTCCTATTATTACTGGCCAATGTCGCCTTTCTGGGCTGGCAGCTGCTGTTGGC
>JALTMR010000088.1 GCA_027001525.1 Gammaproteobacteria bacterium | reverse complement strand
GGCAGGGGCTGAAAGAGCTGTTTGATGCGGCGGTCAGCGTGGTGCGGCAACAGCGCTGTTTGTTGCCACGTCCGGCCAGCCAGCACATCAGCGATCGTCTCAAGCCCTTGAGTCAGGCGCTGAACCGGACCGACATTAACGACGCTTTTCGCGTGCCCCACCCCTTTCTGCTGCATCAATTGGCCATGGGGGATGACTATTTTATCGATGAGATGCGCCAGCACTTCCCGAACCAATTGCCGCAGTTGCTGGCCCTGCGGCAGGTGGCGGAGGCGGGGCTGCCCCGGCCGTTGGCGGAGGAGATTCACGCTGACCGCCACCATCAGGCGGCGACATTGTTTGAATCGGTGACGCGGCTGGGTGCCCCCACCGGTGGCAAGGGCTGGCGCTACTGGCTCGACGAGCTGTTTCTCCACCCGCAGTGGGGGCTGCTCGGGAGCCTGGCCGTATTTGCCATGGTCCTGTTTGTGGTGTTTGAGGTGAGCGGCTGGCTTGATGCCATGACGGCCACAAAACTGGTCGAAGCCCTTGAGCCCTGGCAGCCGCAATCGACGCCGGGGGTGGTGGCGCGTGCCGTGGTGGATGGCCTGGTGGGGCTGATCGGTATTGTGGTGCCCTACATGTTGCCGCTGGTGCTGTTGCTGGAGGGGCTGGAACAGTCGGGCATCATGCACCGTATCGCCTTTGTGGTGGATCGTGGTTTTCATCGCCTCGGTCTCCACGGCGGCGTGGCGGTGCCCTTTCTGCTGGGACTGGGTTGTAACGTGCCGGCCATCAGCAGCGCCGCGCGGGCCACCAGCGGGCGTGAACGGGTGCTTGCCTCGGTGCTGATTACCTTTGTGCCGTGTTCGGCGCGCTCGGCCATCATCCTGGCCCTGGCGGGCAAGTACCTGGGGGGCTTTGGGGTCTTTGGCATCTTTCTGCTCAGCATCATCGTTATCGCCGTGATGGGGCAGTTGCTCAGTCGCCGTCGTTACTCCGAGAGCGGTCCCGGGCAGGTGCAGGAGATTCCCCCTTACGCGCTGCCCGAATGGAAGCTGGCCATGGCCAACACCTGGGATAAAACCCGCGACATCCTGACCATTGTGACCCCTTTGCTGGTGGGGGGTAGCGTCATTATGGCGCTGATGAGCCACTTTGGCGCCGATCAGTTCGTTAACGTGCTGCTGACGCCGGTGACCGTCTGGTGGCTGGGCTTGCCCGTGGTGTTGGGGGTGCCGATTCTTTTCGGGGTGTTACGAAAGGAGTTGTCCCTGTTGATGATCTATCAGGCCCTCGGCACGTTTGAGATCGGCACGCAGCTGGATTGGGTGCAGATCATGACCTTTCTCGTCTTTCTCACCTTCTATGTGCCCTGCGTCTCCACCTTCGCGGTGATGCTCAAAACCATTGGTCGCAAAGAGGCGTTCTTCTCGCTGTTGCTGTCGGTGGGGGCGGCGTTGCTGGTAAGTGGCCTGGTGCGTTGGCCCATGGAGCTGGCTCAGCGGTTGCTCTGAGCGGTCCTTTTTTTTCAGCGTTTGGAGTCTGGCCAGCGATTTTCAAAAAGCAGGCTGTCGATGGGTTTTTCTTCACGCCACCCCTCCTGCACCAGCATCGGTGTCGGGTAGAACTCGGCCACCGGGCCGATGCAGAGCAGGGCGATGGGGTGGGCGTCAGCGGGGCATGCCAGTTGTTTTGCCAGAGCAGCGGGGTCGAAGAGGGAGACCCAGCCCATGCCGAGGTTCTCGGCGCGGGCGGCGAGCCACATGTTCTGGATGGCGCAGGCGGTGGAGCAGAGCGCCATCTCGTCGGGCAGGGTGCGGCGGCCGAAGAGGGTGCCGTCGTCGGGGGCCTGGACCACGGCGATCAGCTCGGCGCAGTCGCCAATGCCCTCAACCTTGAGGCGCAGAAACTCGGCTTTGCGCGCCCCCAGCGCGGCGGCGGTTTTCGCCTTTTCATCATTCACCAGCTGGGCGATGGCCCGCCGCTGTGCCTCATCGGTGATACGGATAAAGCGCCACGGCTGCATCAGCCCGACGGAAGGGGCCGCGTGGGCCGCTTCGAGAATACGTTGCAGCGCTTCGGCAGCCACGGGCACCCCGCGCAGAAAGTGGCGCATGTCGCGCCGGGCGTGAATGATGCGGTGCAGCGTCTCGCGCTCGGCGGTGGAGAAATGGGGCGTGTCAGCCATGGGCGCAGGCCGGCTCCTGGCGATGGTAGATCAACTCTTCCACCGGCTCACCGCCCACCAGGTGTTGCTGAATGATGCGGTCGAGGTTGGCGGGGGTGACGTTGTAGTACCAGATGCCGTCGGGCTGGACGCAGAGCACCGGGCCCGACTTGCAGGTGGCAAAACAGTGAGTGCGGGTGCGTTTGACGCGCAGGTCGCCCTTGTTGAGCCCCGCCTGCTTGAACTTTTCGCCCAGGCTCTCGAACAGCTTTTGGGATTGGCCATCCTCGGTGCAGCGAGGGCCGACACAGACCAGCATGTGGCGGGCGTAGGCCATCATCTTCGGTTTTTCCAGTTCACTCATTTAGGGCATCTCGCGGCTGTGGGTTGATGGGGCGGACAGTGTGGGCCAGTCTTGTTCAAAGGCTGCCAGCGCCTCGGGGTCGAACTGCTCCTCTTGCCGCACCAGGGAGAGGTTGAATAGGGTCTCGCCCCTGGCGTTGGTGAAGTGGACACCGCGCAGGCTCTCACCGCGGCGGATCAGCCAGCCCTGTTTGACCTCGGCCCAGTGGATGTGGAGATGAAAGTAGGGCGTTTCGATGTTGAGCCATTCACCGCGCTGGCTGAACTCCTCGGCGTGAATGATCAGCTCGCTCACCGCGCCGGCATCGCTGCGTACCACCGCCCGTAACAGCCCCCATTGGCGGGCTGCGGCGATGACGGCCTGGTGTTGGTCAGACTGAACCGCTGCGGCGCTGAACTGGCCGGCACCATCCCCCTCTGCAGCCTCGGCAATGGCGCTGAGAATCTCACCGTTGGTGGCGTTGAAGTGGCTGGCGGTCTGCCGCAGCGTCGTCTTTTCATTGGCCCGTAGGTACTGGCGTACGCAGCCCTTCCACCCCTCCAGCCCCATGCTGAGGGAGCGGCCGCGCTGCTCGCCCGCCAGTGCCTCGCCGGTGAGATCGTCGTATTTGTTGGCGTAGCCGCGCGGGGTGATCATCAGCCCTTCTTGCAGGTAGGTGGTGCTGTTGCCGATGATGACGGTGGTCAGCATGCCGATGTCGCACTCGGCCATCTGGTCGAGCCGGACCATCTGGATATTCTGGCGTTTGCGGTAGGCCGATTTGACGATGGCCACCGGGGTCGCGGGGTTACGGTGTTGCAGCAGAATGCGCTGCGCCTCGACGATCTGCTGGGTGCGGCGGCCGCTTTTGGGGTTGTAGAGGGCGGTGACAAAATCGGCCCGGCCCGCCGCCTCGATACGAGCGGCGATGGTGGGCCAGGGGGTGAGCAGGTCCGACAGCGAGATGGAGCAGAAGTCGTGGGTCAGCGGTGCCCCCACCAGTGAGGCGCAGGAGGAGAGGGCGGTGCTGCCGGGAATCACCTCCACCTTGATTTCACTGGCGGGGGTCCAGCCCGATTTGAACAGCACTTCGTAGGTGGGGCCGGCCATGCCGTAGACGCCGATATCGCCGGATGAGATCAGGGCTACCGTTTTGCCTTGTTTGGCCTGTTCATAGGCCTCGATGCAGCGGTCGATCTCCTCCGTCATTCCCTTGCGCACCACCTCCTTGCCGTCCAGCAGCTCGGCCACCAGTTTGATGTAGGTGGAGTAGCCGATGACCACATCAGCCTCCTCGATGGCCGCCAGGGCTCGCCCGGTCATCTGTTCCCGCGCCCCGGGGCCGAAGCCCACCAATAGAATTTTGCCGCTCATTTGCTCAACCTCACGATGGAGACGGTGGCATTTTTGCCATCCGCGCCTCGGTGTTTGTGTTTTTCAACCAGTAGATCCGTCATGTCGGTGGCGGCGGCCAGCAGCGCCGCTGCCTCGGCCACCGCCGGGGTGCCCATGTACTTGAGTACCACGGCCGAGGGGTTTGGCACCGTCACCCGGGCCAGCTGCTCGGCGCTGAAAAAATGCAGCGGCCAGGCCTGTTGCTCGGCCAGCGCCAGCAGGGCGGTCTCGTCGTTTTTTTTGTCGATGGTGGCCAGTGCGGTGACGGCGTCGCGCTCCAGGTTGATCAGCGCAAGCGCCTGATCCACGGCGTTTTCCAGCGTCTCCAGCGCTGTGCCGCGGTCACAGCCCATGCCGAGTACAACCTGCCGGCTCATGGCTGCTGGCCCTCGGGCGGGCGATAGACCACCAGCCGCTCTTCCAGCTCGTGCCACAGCTCGGCGCTGATGTCGCGCCGGGTGATCCAGAGCAGGGCGGCGAATTTGTCCCGCTCCACCGCCTCGAAACGGTCGAACAGGTGGATATTTGCGGGTAGCGGGGTGGGACGGGTCCACCAGTGCCGGGCACCACACTCCTGCACCAGGGCGACAGGCTCTTCGTTGACCACATGAGCGGAGACGCGGGTGATGTTGATCTTTGGTGCCTCCACCTGCCAGCCCAGCTCGCGGCCGAGGATGTCTACGGGAATGGTCTTGCCCACGTCCGAGGCGGTGGTCAGTACCGCTGTCGCCCCCAGTAGTCCGGCCAGCTTCTCGGCATAGGCGTTGGCACCACCCACATGGCCGGAGAGCACGGGGATGACGAACTGCGCCGCATCGTCCACCACCAGGATGCCGGGGTCTTCATCTTTCGATTTCAGGTGGGGTGCTATCAGTCGCACCACTGCCCCGAGGGAGACGAAGAAGACGATCTGGTCGTAATCGTGAAAAAACTGGCCCATCTGGGCCCGCAGCGGCCCGTCGTAGGCACTGATGTTGTTGGGGGCCCCTTCCATCAGGTGGGCAAATTTCTGTGCTACCACAATATGGGCGTCGGCCATGTGCGGGGCCATGGCGGCCACCTGGGCTGCGCCGTGTTTGGTGATCGCCACCAGGGCGACGCGGGGTGAGGTGCTGCTGTGATCGTTCAAATTCGGTCTCGTTTATCTGTCTGGCGAGGTGGTGGGCAACGCTGGTTCGCTGTGTCCGCCCGCGGGTCCGGTGGTGAAACTGTGTGCCGGGCTATCGTATACCGGCAGCTCCTGTGCAGATCAACCCGCCAGACCTGGGGAATAGGCGGCGGGGGGTATGATAATGCCCGCCGCAGGTGGAGGGAATAGCTGCAAATTGGTGTCGCGGGCGGTAGCGCCCTTACTCCTTCGGTCCGGGTTGCCACACCACTTTTTCCGCTTTTTCCGTGCCGGGCTGAGGGCTGGGGGGAGCGATGGGCTCTTCATCAAAGGCGGTATCAAATTCGGTAAGCCCCTGCTCTCGTCCCAGTTCGAGGTCGGTAAAGTTGAACAGGTCGGTGTCGGCCATGTGGGAGGGGGTGATGTGCTGCATCGCCTTGAAGATGTTGTCGATGCGCCCCGGCGTCTGTTTTTCCCATTCGGCCAGCATCTGTTTGATGTTCTGGCGTTGCAGGTTGTCCTGGGAGCCACACAGGTTGCAGGGGATGATGGGGAAGGCCATGATTTCGGCAAAGCGTTTGATGTCTTTTTCGCGGCAGTAGGCCAGCGGCCGAATGACGATGTTTTTGCGGTCGTCGGAGATGAGCTTGGGCGGCATGGTTTTCATCCGCGCACCGTAGAACATGTTGAGAAACATCGTTTCGACGATATCGTCGGTGTGGTGCCCCAGGGCGATTTTGGTGGCTCCCAGCTCGCCGGCGGTGCGGTAGAGAATGCCGCGTCGCAATCTGGAGCAGAGGCCGCAGGTGGTTTTGCCTGCGGGGATTTTCTCTTTGACGATGCTGTAGGTGTCCCGTTCGACGATTTTATAGTCGATGCCCAGGCCATCGAGATAGGCCGGCAGGACATGCTCGGGAAAGCCGGGCTGTTTCTGGTCCAGGTTGACGGCGATGATGTCGAAATGGATGGGCGCGACCTGGCGCAGGTACATCAACGTGTTGAGCAGGGTGTAGGAGTCGGCCCCGCCTGACAGGCACACCATCACCTTGTCACCGTCACCGATCATGTTGAAATCGACGATGGCGTTGCCGGCGTTGCGGTAGATGCGCTTTTTCAGTTTGTTGAAGCTGTATTTTTGCGAGTCGGAAAGGTCGGTCAGGCTCATGCGGGGTCTTCTGTGGTGTGGGAACGTTGGGGCGGATTTTACACGCCCTGCCCTGGCGCCGGCCACAGGCGTGTGAGTTGTGGGGTTGCCTGCGCTGCGTCGCGCCTGGGGGCTAAATTTGTTATCGTTGGCCTCTTTTCGCATTTTATACACAGAGGTCTTTTTCAATGCCTGAATACCGTTCCCGCACTTCCACCGGTGGTCGTAATATGGCCGGAGCGCGTGCCTTGTGGCGTGCTACTGGAATGACCGATGAGGATTTCGGTAAGCCGATCATTGCCATCGCCAACTCGTTTACCCAGTTTGTGCCGGGCCATGTCCATCTCAAGGATATGGGGCAGCTGGTGGCGCGTGAGATCGAGGCGGCTGGCGGGGTGGCGAAGGAGTTTAATACCATCGCTATCGATGACGGCATCGCCATGGGGCACGGTGGCATGCTCTATTCGCTGCCCTCGCGGGAGCTGATTGCCGATGCGGTGGAGTATATGGTCAACGCCCATTGCGCCGACGCCATCGTCTGCATCTCCAATTGTGACAAGATCACGCCGGGGATGCTCAATGCCTCGCTGCGGCTCAATATTCCGGTGATTTTTGTCTCGGGCGGGCCGATGGAGTCGGGCAAGGCGGTCATTCGAGGCCAGGAGATCCATCTTGACTTGGTGGATGCCATGGTTTCGGCGGCGGATGCCAACGAGTCCGATGAAGATGTAGAGATGGTGGAACGTTCCGCCTGCCCCACCTGCGGCTCATGCTCGGGCATGTTTACCGCCAACTCCATGAACTGTCTGACCGAAGCGCTGGGGTTGTCCCTGCCGGGGAACGGCTCCCTGTTGGCTACGCATGCGGATCGCCGGCAGTTGTTTCTGCGTGCGGGGCGCGTGGCGGTGGACCTGGCCAAGCGTTACTACGAGCAGGACGATGCGTCTGTGCTGCCGCGCGCCATTGCCACCAAGGCGGCGTTTGAGAACGCGATGTGTCTCGATATCGCCATGGGCGGCTCCACCAACACGATTCTCCATCTGCTGGCCGCCGCCCAGGAGGCTGGGGTCGATTTTACCGTTGACGATATCGATCGCCTTTCGCGCAAAGTGCCCAACCTGAGCAAGGTGGCCCCCAGTACGCAGCAGTACCACATGGAGGATGTGCATCGGGCCGGCGGGGTGATGGCTATTTTAGGGGAGCTGGATCGTGCGGGTTTGATTCATCGCGACGCCAAGGTGGTGCACGCGCCCAGTTTGGGCGCAGCGCTGGATCAGTGGGATATTTGTCGAACTGATGACGAGGCGGTACACACCTTCTTTAAGGCGGCTCCCGGTAATGTGCCGACGCAGCAGGCTTTTAGCCAGAGCAAGCGTTGGGATAGTCTGGATCTGGATCGTGCCAATGGCTGTATC
>JALTMR010000087.1 GCA_027001525.1 Gammaproteobacteria bacterium | reverse complement strand
CATCCCGGTGGCTGAGGACACCGGCCTCATTGTGGAGATCGGTGCCTGGGTTCTGGCGCGCGTTTGCGAGGATCTGACCGAGTGGCAGATGCGCGGTCTGCCCCAGGTGCGGGTGGCTGTGAATATCTCCACCCGACAGTTGAAAGAGCAGGGCTTTGTGGATCAGGTGAAGGCGATTGTGGCAAAACACCATATTGCCCCCGACTCGCTGGAGCTGGAGATTACCGAAAGCCTGTTGCTGGAAAATGCGGCCATGTCAGCCCACATTCTGGAGCAGTTGAAACGCCTGGGTTTTCGCCTCTCCCTTGATGATTTTGGCGTGGGCTACTCCTCGCTGAGCTATCTCAAGCGTTATCCCTTTGATGCCCTGAAAATAGACCGCAGCTTTATTCGTGACATCAACCACGACCCGGATGCCGCCGCGTTGAGTAGTGCCATTGTCGCCATCGGTGATTCTCTGGGTATGGATGTGGTGGGCGAGGGGGTGGAGGAGCAGGCGCATCTCGATATGCTGAGCAAGCAGGGGGCGACGATTGCCCAGGGCTTTCTCATCAGCCGACCGTTGGAAAAAAGCGTGTTCGAAGCCTATTTGCTTGAGGCAAAGGTGGAAGAGGAGGCGCTGGCCGAGGCCTGATATCGGCACCAGATGCAGTTCGTGCGCCGGGTCAGGAGCCTGTCGGACTTAGGAATAATCTACTGCGCTGATGGGAGAGTGGTTCAAATTTCCCCGATTTTTCGTTACATAGCCCCACTATGCGCCTCAAAATCGTGAAAATTTGCACTCGCTCTCCCACCATGATCGCTACGATTACCTAAGTCCGACAGGCTCCTAGGCAAGGCGCCTGGCCGAGTTCGTGTGCGGCTGCTGGTCGCTTGTGGATCATTTTTTTATTTTTAGAATTAGTCCTAATTAGTGGGTTGGGTTTGGCCGATAGCTCTCTGCAACAGCGTTTCGTTTTTTCGGCACCACTGCCGCTCGGGCGCACCCTCGTGTTGTCGGGGGCCATTTGAAAGATTTGCAGAGAGAACACGTCAGGTATGACCTCGTTATCCCCCCAGGATTTTGCGCGCCTCTATGAGGAGCAGCTGGTTCGACAGACCAACCTACCCCCACTGCCTCACACCGTTCAGCAGCTGTTGGTGCTGAAAGGCTCCGATACGGGGGATATTCGCGAGCTGGCCGCCATTGTCGACAGTGACCCGCTGTTGGCGGCGCAGATGCTGCGCTACGGCCAGTCCCCCCTGTTCGGTTACGGCAGCCGTATCACCTCGACGGAGGAGGTGATTTCGCTGGTGCTGGGTTACGAACCGGCGCTGTTCATGGCGCTGGGGATGGGCGTCGGGAAAAGTCTGGAGTCTCCTGCCGAGGGCGTGCTGGGGCTGGAGGTGTTGTGGCGGGACGGCTTTTACAATGCGGCCCTGTGTGTTGAGCTGGCCAGGCAGATGCCGGCCACAGATCGCCCTGTGGCGGGGCTCTGCCACCTCTCCGGCCTGTTGCATAACATCGGTTTTCTGTTGTTGGGCCATCTCCATCCGACCCGTTTGCGCCTGATCAGCAGTCAGTTTGAGATGGACCCTTCGCTGGGCATCATCCGTCTGGAAAAAATGATGCTGGGGGTCAGTCACGACACCAGTGGCGCATGGCTGGCCAAAGCCTGGGGGCTGCCCGATGAGGTGGTGACGGCCATTCTCCAGCACCATAACGAGTCCTACCGGGGTGAGCATGCCGCGTATGCCCAGCTGGTCAATATTGCCAGCCATTTGCTGAGTGAACACGGCGTTTCGGAGATGGTGATCGACCTGCCTTCACCCAAATTGCTGGAGGCACTGGGGTTGACCTCAGAGAACGTGGAGCAGGCCCTGGCCTCCGTTCTGGAAGGCGAGGGCGAGCTTGCCAGGCTCGCCAAAAGCATGATCTCTTAGCGGCTGCCCGAAAGCCTGTTTGCCGATTATTAACCCGGCAACAGTTCGACGGTTTGGCCCAGCAGTTTTCTCAGGGCCGGCTCGCCAAAGAGGCGAAAGCCGCGCAGCGCCTCGGGTGGATGACCTGCTACGGCGATGATGGGTTTGCCCTTGGCAATCCCCATGATGAGCGGGCGGCCGGAGCGCATGGGCACGCCATCGATAATCAGTTCGCCAACCTCCCGAATGAGGTCCGAGACAAAATCCCGCCCCCCCACCGCCGTGCCGCCGGAGATGACGATCATGTCGCTGTCCTCCAGCACCTCTTCAATCACCGCGACGAAGGCATCGAAATCGTCCCCCATAATGCCGCAGGGCTGAGGCGTGCCGCCGGCCTGAGCCACGGCCGCGCTGAGCTGGATGGTGTTGCAGTCACGGATGGAACCGGGGCGCAGCGGCGCAGTGTGCGGCACCACTTCGTCGCCCGAGGCAAAGATCGATACGTGGGGCTTGCGGCTGACCTCCACCTCGCCAACCCCCATGCTGGCGAGGGTGGCCAGGTGTTCGGGCTGTAGCACGGTGCCGGCGTCGATGACTGTGCTGCCCTGTTTGATGTCGCAGCCCTGATCTTCGATAAAAAAGCGGGGTGGAAAGGGGCGGCCGATGGAGATGCGGTCGCCTTCGCGTTTGGCTTCCCACTGGCGGACGATGCTGTACTGGCCATCGGGCAGGATGCTGCCGGTGCTGACCTCAATCGCCTCGCCGGCCGCGACCTGGGGGCAGCGCTCGTCGCCGGGGTGAACATTGCCGACAATGTTGAAGCTGACGGGGTTCTCCTCCGAGGCGCCCTGCGTCTGGGCCGTGTTCACCAGAAAGCCCTCGACGATGGCGCGGTGGTAGGGCGGGGAGTCCTCCACGGCGGTGAAGTTGGAGTAGAGGGTGCGGCCCAGGGCCTCGAACAGGGTGCACTCTTCCGTGTTGAGGGCTCTTAGCAGTACGGCGTCGGTGAATTTTTGTTGGGCTTCAAGCAGTGGTGATGTGTCCGTCATTTACGAGGTGTCCTTACATTGCGTTTATTATTTTTTGTAGTGTTCAGCCGGTGCGCTTGCGGTGGCCTGTTAACGGCAAATCCCCACGGAGCCCGAACGGCAGCGCTTGCGGTCAACCCAGGTGGTGTAGCTCAGGCGGGCACCTTCAAAGGTCGCGCCGATGATTTCAGCATCCACCAGGGTGGCACTGCTTAAATCGCTGAAGGAGAAATCGGCACTGACCAGAAAGGCTTTGTCGAGCCTGGTTTTGTTGAGCATGGCCCCTTGCAGATTGGCATTTTCCATTGAGGTGCGTGACAGCAGCGCCCGGCTCAGGTCGGCATCGCTTAGGTCGGCGTTGTCGAAATTGGCCTGCTCCATTTTGGCATCGCTGAGAATGGCCTGTTTGAGGTTGGCATCGAGAAAGACGGCATCGTAGCCCCGGCTCTTGTCAAGGCGGGCGTTGGGCAGTTGCGCCTTGACGAATTTGGCGCGCTCAAAACGGGCTGACAGCAGGAGTGCATTGCTTAAATCGGCCCCGGTCAGGTCGGCTCCCATCAGGTTGGCCTCGATCAGTTTGGCCTTGCGCAGATTGGCTCCCCTGAGATTGGCCTTGCCAAGGTAGACGCCGCGCAGATTGGCACCGCTGAGATTGGCGTTCTCAAGGTTGATTCGGTCGAGTACCGCGCCGCGCAGATCAGCCCGGCTGAGATCAACGCCCTGCTTGTCGCAGCCCTTCCATACCACTTTGGGGGCGGGGGGGTCATCACAGGCGGCCACGGCGCTGCCTGCGGAAACGGCCAGGCCGGTTGCAAGAAAACAAGCGAACAGGGTAAGTGGCTTAAATCGCGGGCAGAGTTTTGTCATGAATTAAAATCTTGACCATCAAACTGAATTATTGTCGATACGTTAACCCATTTGTCGCAAATAGGCCAACCCGGTCCAGCCCTTACGGGGAGTGAAGCGGCGGCAGGCATCAATCGTTTGCTGGGAGCGCTGCGCGGCTGTGTTTTTCGGCGTTACGGGCTGACTTGATGGCGCGCACCAGGCTGGCATGCTCGGCCGAGCCCTGGCCGAAGTGGAGGTAGAGTTCTGCCGAGCTGAGCACTTTTTCCAGCATCCGGTTGCGCTCGGCAAAGTAGAGCAACGCCTTGGCGATATGGTGCTTGTCCAGATTGTGTTCACGCAGGTGTTCGGCGGCCTGAAGTGCGTGGAGCATTTCGTTTTTTGCTGGTTTTAACATGGTGGCACCTCGCGTTTTCCCGGTGGACAGGAGAGCTTCTACTCTCTGTCTGCCCGGGCAGGGTATCGGCTGTGGGCCGCCGCTACACGGGGCGGGCCCACAGGTCGTGGGCATCCGAGTCGGTGACGGTGACGTCGATGATGCTGCCCGCCTCAACGCCCGGTCCCACATCTTCAATATAGACCCTGCCGTCAATTTCCGGTGCATCGGCGCTGCTGCGGCCAACGGCTCCTTCAGCGTCAACCGTGTCGATCAGGACCTGGAGGGTCGTGCCGATTTTGCGGGCCAGTTTCTTTTCACTGATCGCCTGCTGCACGTTCATAAAGCGTTCGAGGCGCTGCTGCTGAACCTCGGGAGCGACGGGGTCTGGCAGTTCGTTGGCCTGGGCACCGTCCACGGGAGAGTAGGCAAACGCCCCCACGCGGTCGAGCTGGGCCTCCTCAATAAAATCCAGCAGCATCTGGAATTCGGCCTCGGTCTCGCCGGGGAAGCCGACGATGAAGGTGCTGCGCAGGGTGAGGTTCGGGCAGATCTCCCGCCACTTCCTGATACGTTCCAGCGTGCCGTCGATATTACCGGGGCGTTTCATCAGTTTGAGAATGCGGGGGCTGGCGTGCTGCAGCGGGATGTCGAGGTAGGGCAGGATCTTGCCCTCGGCCATCAGCGGAATCACCTCATCCACATGGGGGTAGGGGTAGACGTAGTGCAGGCGCACCCAGACCCCCATCTCTCCCAGTGCAACGGCCAGCTCGGTCATGCGGGTTTTGATCGGCCGACCGCCCCAGAAGCCGGTGCGGTACTTCACATCGACGCCGTAGGCGCTGGTGTCCTGGGAGATCACCAGCAGCTCCTTGATGCCGCATTTGACCAGATTCTCCGCCTCTTGCAGCACCTCGCCCACGGGGCGGCTCTCCAGATCGCCCCGCAGATCGGGAATGATGCAGAAGGTGCAGCGATGGTTGCAGCCCTCGGAAATCTTCAGGTAGGCGTAGTGGTTGGGGGTGAGCTTGATGCCCTGGTGGGGGATCAGGCTGGTGTGCGGATCGTGCCGGGGGGGCAGGTGTTTGTGCACCTCTGCCATCACCTCCTGGTAGGCATGGGGGCCGGTGACGGCCAGCACCTGCGGGTGGTTTTCCTGCACTACGTTGCCCTTGGCTCCGAGGCAGCCGGTGACGATCACCTTGCCGTTTTCGGCAATGGCTTCGCCGATGGCGTCGAGGGACTCGGCCACCGCGTCATCGATAAAGCCACAGGTGTTCACCACCACCAGATCGGCCTCGTCGTAGCTGGGGGAGATCTGGTAACCCTCGGCCCGAAGCTGGGTGATGATCTGCTCCGAGTCCACCAGAGCTTTGGGGCAGCCGAGACTGACGATGCCGACTTTTCGTGATGTGTGTGTCATGGGAATTTATCTGGGTAGCCATCAAAAGTGGCCGGATTATACCCGCTTTGGCGGGCGGAGAGGGGTGGGGCGGCTATTACGGTGGTTGGAGCCGCCCTGAAGGTACGGATGCAGGTCCTATCTAAAGGATGTGAATAGCTGGCCGATTAGTAACCGTGGTTCAGTTTTAAGTTGTAAATAATTGACATTTTTTAAAGGATTTTTCTGTGGAAATGGAAGACCACTGCTCTGATCTGCCCCCCTCCGGGGACAACGATGCACTGGCGCTGAAAGAGCTGGCGGAAAGCGAGCGGATGCTGCGTCTGGCGCTGTCGAGTTCCGGCACGGGGCTCTGGTCTTTTGACCCCCGGGTGCAGCGATTTTTCTGGGACAGCTGGTCACTGGGGCTCTATGGGCTGTCGCCGCGACAGTTTGGCGGCACCGTTGAGGAGTGGGCCGCTCGGGTACACCCTGACGACGTGGAGCTGGCCATCGACCTGTTCCAGCGTGCTCTGAACAGAAGTCGCACCTCGCGTTTTGAGCACTCCTTTCGCATTGTTCGCCCTGATGAGGAGATTCGCTACGTCCGCGTGACCGGCTTTATCGATCGCAAGGCGGATGGCCTGGCCTCCAAGTTGTACGGCCTGCACTTTGATGAGACGGATCGCCGCCGCAGCGAGCTGGAGTTGCAACAGGCCAAGGAGTCGGCCGAGGCGGCCAATCAGGCCAAATCTGAATTTCTCGCCATGATGAGTCATGAGATACGCACCCCCATGAACGCCATCATCGGCATGTCTTACCAGGCGCTGAAAGGCGAGCTGAATGCCAAGCAGCGCAACTATATCGACAAGGTACACCGCTCGGCAGAGTCGTTGCTGGGGATTCTTAACGACGTGCTCGATTTTTCCAAAATCGAGGCCGGCCACCTGCAGATGGAGAGCATCGATTTCTGCCTTAACGACGTGCTGGAGCGCACCCTCAACATGGTGGGCCTCAAGGCGCAGGACAAGGGGCTGGAGTTTATGGTGGAGACGGCGGCAGACCTGCCTCTGTGTCTCAAGGGCGACCCGACCCGTTTAACCCAGATTCTGGTGAATCTGGGCGGCAATGCGGTGAAGTTTACCGAACGCGGCTCCATTGCCATCAAGGTTGAGCTGCTTGAACAAAATGAAGCGCGGGTGGAACTGCGTTTCTCGGTGACCGATACCGGCATTGGTGTGCCGCCGGAAAAACACGCCATGCTGTTTGAGGAGTTCACCCAGGCCGATGGCTCCACCTCGCGCAGCTACGGCGGCACCGGCCTGGGGCTGGCAATTACCAAGCGGTTGGTCAATATGATGGCGGGGGAGATCAGCCTGGTGAGTGACGTCGGTCAGGGCAGCTGTTTTTCTTTCAACGCCTGCTTCGGTCCCGGCGATAAAAGTGCTTTGGCTCATGACGCCAGTCTGACCGTCCCCTTTGGTCGCCAGGTGCAGCTCTCAGGGACAGCGGTCGGTGGCGCGTCTGCGGCGCCGCAGGAGAAGGCATTGACTACCGGTCTGCGAGGGGCGCGAGTGCTGGTGGTGGAGGACAACGAAATCAACATGGAGCTGTTGCTCGACCTGCTGACGGATGTGGGCGTCATCTCCTTTCTTGCCGTCAACGGTAAAGAGGCGGTGGACCTGCTGACCCAGGGCGGCATCCAGGTGGATGGTGTGCTGATGGATATCCAGATGCCGGTGATGGACGGCTACACCGCAACACAGGCGTTGCGTCAGGATGCACGTTTCAAGGATCTGCCCATCATCGCCATGACAGCCAACGCCATGGTCAGCGACCGCGCCAAGGCCGCCGAGAAGGGTATGACGGATCACATTGCCAAGCCCATCGATGTGGCGCTGATGTTTGCCACCATGGAGAAATGGATCAAGCCCTCCCTCTTCAGCGGCGGCAAGGCCGGCGAGGCACCGGCCCCCGCGCCTTCTGCGGCCCCCGCCTCCGCTTCTCCGGCGACGCCCGCCCCCGA
>JALTMR010000086.1 GCA_027001525.1 Gammaproteobacteria bacterium | reverse complement strand
TCTGAATTAGGAATTAGCGAGAGGCCACGCCTTGCCCTTTCGTTCAACCGCATCAGCCCGACACAGGAAGTGGTGGGCCACAGCTTCAATCCGCAACCACCAGGGACGGTAAACCCCATGAGAGAAATATGCCCTACCTTGCTCTGCTTTTACTGCTGTTGTGCGCGCCGTTACAGGCTCAGAACCTGGTGGTCTCCCGCGTGGTGAGTATTTACGATGCCGACACCTTCAGAGTCGACATCAACGGCTGGCCCCCGATTATCGGCAGCAATATGCCGATTCGGGTGCTGGGGGTGGATGCCCCGGAGATCAGGGGCAAGTGTGCCGACGAAAAAGCCAAAGCGCTGGAGGCCAAGGCGATCACCGTCAATTCGTTACGCAATGCCCAAACCATAGAGTTGAGAAACATCAAACGCGGCAAATATTTCCGCCTGCTGGCTGACATCTATGTCGACGGGAAAAGCCTCGCCGCCCTGCTCATCTCATCGGGCCTCGCCCGCCCCTACGACGGCGGCAAACGTGAGGGGTGGTGCGGGTAGTCAAGACCGGGAAAAGAACATCCGGGTGACCCCATCAACCCTTACTCTTTTTCCCCTCTTTTTTCTTGCTCCCCTTTTTGCCTTTGCCCTGTTTGCCTTTTTTCGCCTTCTTCCCATCCCACTTTTTGAAACGCTTTTTGCAGTATTTCAACAAGGCGTCATAGCTGTCGAAAAACAGCTCAAACCCCTCCTCAGCCGAGGCATCGTACTCGCAGTAATCATTGTCGTAGTCACGGCAAATCTTGGGGCGGCTGTCATAGATGCCGCAACCACCACCTTCCAACAGGTGAACGCAAGGGCTGTTGACGAGCAGAAACCAGCCATCCTCATCCTTGTAAAACTGCACATCGCGATGCGAGATTTGCCACAGCATGTGAACAAACTCGCTCTTCTTGCGCGGCGTATCGATCTGCTGGGTGAAATAGGTACAGCATTTGGAATTTTTGCAGAAGCTGCACTTGTTCTCAGGCGTCATCTCTTCGGCCACCAGGGGAATTTTTTTTGCCATCGTCGGGGAGTCTATCCAGTTGGAGTGGGTTGCAGGGGGAGTAATCTACGGAATATAGTCTCCATATTCAATGGAGCCGGGCCATTTTTCCGCCCAGGAACAGCGAGACAGATACCGTTGCCGGTCCATTGAATCCGGGCGCGCCGATGCTTCGGGCTTGGGGTTCGAGATACGCACTCACGAATCGATAAAGGCGACCTCAAGGTCGCCGCAAAATCAGCCGATATCTCCCCTGTCACAGATAGAGGTGAGGCAGTTATCCATGACATTTTTCAAAGCACTGGTGACGGGTATTTTTTTGGCGCTTGTGGGCCTGAGTTATGCCAAGGCCGATGAGCCCTACTGGCTGTTGATTGATACGTCAGCCCAGAGCCTGATGGTGATGGAAGGAAAGAGCGTCAAGCGGCGCTTCAGCAACATTGCCGTTGGCCGTAACGGCACCTCGCCGGTGCATCAACGCGGTGACAACACCACCCCGCTGGGCGGCTTTCGCATCGCCTGGGTCAATCGAAACAGCCGTTACAAGACCTTTTTCGGCTTCGACTACCCCAATCTGCCCCTGGCAGAAAAAGCCTTGCAGCAGGGCCTGATCGACCCGCTGACCTATGACGAAATCACCACCGCCATCCGTCGCGGCCAGCTGCCGCCACAGAACACCCCTCTGGGGGGCCACCTTGGCATTCACGGCCTGGGCCGCGCCGACCCCGACATTCACGCAACCATGAACTGGACACAGGGCTGTGTCGCGCTGACGAACCGGCAAATCGATGAGCTGGCCAAGTGGGTGGAGGTGGGCACTCGCGTGGTGATCAGCGAAGGCAACGTTGCAGCGCTCACTGAATAGATCGGCGCAACCCGTCCTAAGAGATCGACGCCTTCCCTTGCAGGCCACCCGTATGCACGGCAACGATGGTGGTGCCGCGAGGGAAAAAGCCGCGCCGGACAAGATCAAGCAACCCGTAAAACATCTTGCCGGTATAAATGGGCTCAAGAGGGATCTCATGCTGCGCCTCAAAGGCCGCGACAAAACTCAGTAACTCGGGCGTCACTCTGGCATACCCACCAAAATGGTAATCGAGATTGATCGACCAGTTGGTGCGAGCAGGCTCTGCGGCACAGCGCAGCAGGCGGGCGACCTCGTCATTCAAAAAACCGCCACCTTTCAAAACGGCAAAACCGAGAGCCACCTTCTGCCCCTCAAGCCCCGCCACCAGACCGGCCAGAGTGCCGCCGGTTCCGCAAGCTGTGGCGATAACATCGAAGGGCTGGTCGATGTCGGCAACGATCTCCCGACACCCTTTGACCGCCAGAGCGTTGCTCCCCCCCTCGGGAATAAGATAGAAATCACCGAATTTCGCTTGCAATGCGGCCAACACATCGGGGCTATGTTTCAGGCGATAGTCCGCTCGATTGAGATAGTGCAACACCATGCCCTGATCAGCAGCAAACTGTAACGTGGGGTTCAGCGGTTCATACGGCTCCCCCCGAATCACGCCGATGGTGTTAAAACCGCACGCCCTGCCCGCCCCGGCCAGGGCATGGATATGGTTGGAATAGGCCCCGCCAAAACTGAGCAGGGTCTGCTGCCCCTGCAGCCTGGCCGCCTCAAGGTTGTACTTCAGCTTGTGCCATTTATTGCCGGAGATCACGGGGTGTACCTGGTCTTCCCGTTTAACCAGTAACTGCACTCCCGCCTGCTTCAAAAGTGGGGCATCAACCTCCTCCAGCGGTCGGGCAGCGGCGGGCACCAACATCATCAGACCGGGGGCGCTGAGCCCACCTCGCCGCCGACAAACCACTGCAGGAACGACGCACAGGCCGCCTCCCCCTCATTGGGGGCCCAGCGGGCGAAGTCTTTGTCTGTGGGCTGAACGTAGGGGCCAGGCTTGACTTCGAAAAAGAGGGTATCCGGCTCCAGCGCCACCACGCAGTGCCATACGCCAGGCGGAATCTCAAACCCCAGCTGGCCACCGCTTGCGGTGCTAAGCATCATGCGCTTTTCAATGCGCCCCTCCTCATCAAAAATCAGTGCAGCGATGCGCCCCTTAAGCACCAGAAACAGCTCCCACTTGGCGGCATCGAGGTGGCGGTGCGGTTTCACGTAACTGTCCGGTTCGATGGCAATGAGCAGACGCTGCACCGGATCACTCAACTCAGTGTGGATATTGCGGTGTGCCCGACGCCGGGGCGACGCTTTGGCCTGCTGCTGCAAAGCGGAAAGCAAGACATCATCAATATTTAACATGACAAACCCTGAAATTGGTTACTTTCCCTATTGTACTCGCCCAGCGCGGTGCCAAGATATGCGATAATGGCGCGCCTTTTATGCTTCGCCCCGTTCACACAACCAACAAGACCTTCACCATGCAGCTAGCAACCTACTACGCCGAACAGGCCGATAAGATCACCTTCACGCGCCAGCAGGCGAGTGCTTTTGCCAAGGGCGTTGCCGGGGATTTTAATCCGATTCACGATGAGGAGAACAAACGCTTCTGTGTCCCGGGTGACCTGCTTTTCAGTGTGGTACTGCACAAGGCGGGGCTAAGCCAGCACATGCACGTCAACTTCTCCGGCATGGTGGCAGACAACATTCCACTGCACTTTGAATCGGAAGAGCAGAACACACTGGTGGTTAAAGACGAGAAGGGAAAGGCCTATCTCAGCGTTGAACGCAGCGGCGAAACTTCCACCGATCAAGCGCTGATTGGCCACATTATCCGCCGCTACGTGGAGTTCTCCGGCCAGACCTTTCCCCACATTCTGGTGCCGCTAATGGCCCGGCACGAGGTGATGATCAATCCGGCCCGACCACTGGTGATCTACGAGAGCATGACCATCGACATCAAGCGCTTCGATATCTCTGCACCGGAGCTGCAACTGGCCTCATCAACGCTGGATGTTGATGGCAAACGCGGCACCGTGCGCCTCGGTTTCAACCTTGTCAGTGACGGTGAAGTCGTCGGTCAGGGCGAGAAGCAGCTGGTGCTCAGTGGCTTGCGTCCCTACGACCACGATAAAATTGATCAGCTGGCTCAGGACTACGCCACACGCAAAGCCGCCTATCAATCCAGCTAGTGGTCCATGCGGGAAGTTCTGTTACTTAAGGAGCACAGTGAGAAGGTGCAGATCAAGGCGGCAAAACGCTGGAATGGTGGTTCCATTTCGAGTTTTGCCAACACAGAGCTGTACCTTCTCACGAGGCGAACAGTTACATAATTTTCCGCATGGACCACTAGGTTTTGCGTCTGACGGCTGGTTCGTCTCATCTGCGGTCAGACGCCTCCTCTGCCCATCGCCAGAACATCCCTTCCCAGTTACAAACACGCACACCCAGCCTAAAGCTCACCGCATCCGTGCCGAAATTTTGGTCAGCGTCTCGCAATGTTCACCGCTTTCGGGACGCCATCTGTCGCGAACCAAATTAATCAGGGTAGCTTTCTGTTTTCCGTCTATATTTAAGGGCACCTCTATTAATTCATGAATGCGCACCTTAAACCCCAAATCCGCCACATCGGCGTTGCAAATTTTGGTAATAGTCCCGCTATTACCCGCAATTTGCGCCTGGATGTAACGAATTTGGGATTCAATCTGCCACATCCAGAATTAATAGAGGTGCCCTTAACTCAGACATTCAACCTGGGAGCTCACCGCACTAATGACCTGGAAAACTGACTGACTGTCTCGCCCATGAGCAAACCCAGCATCAAGACAATCACTGTCAAAAACCTGGTCACCTTTCTTTTGGTGCTCTCCCTCATCCTACTGCTCATCACCGGTCTTAATTTACGCGCCCTCTCCAAGACCGCACTCGAAAGCCAGGCACTCGCCCACGCCGAATTGGTCAAAGCAGGGCTCACGGCCCACATGAAAGCGGGCATCATGAACAAGCGCGACTATTTTCTTCAGGAGATAAAACAGCTCCATCAGGTCACCCAGCTCAATATCATTCGGGGCGAAGCGGTGCAAAACCAGTTTGGCAGCGGTGTCATCTGGGAAAAGCAGCAGATTGATGATGTCTCGCGTCTCGCCTTCGACTCGGCGGCCCCGGTCTATTTGCTCAATGAGTTCAGCCTGACCCCGACCATCCGCATCGTTATCCCCTACATCGCCTCGCAACAAGGGGCGCTCAACTGTTTAAGTTGCCACCAGGTGGAGGAAGGCACCGTCTTGGGGGCGGTGGATATCGAGCTGGATGTCACCGAATACCGCAACCATTCGCTGCTGGTTTTGCTGATTATTTTTATTATTTCGATACTGTTCCTGGTGTTGATGAGACTCAACACACGACACACCATTGAGCGGCATGTACAGGCCCCGCTGGAGACACTGATCGACGAGGCGATGGTAGCCTACAAAAAACAGAAGCCACTGAACGAAGATGTCTTTAGCACCAAAGAGTTCAGCGCCGTTGCCAACGAGATCAATCTTTTCAACTCTGAGATCATCGCCAACCAGGATCTGTTGAGATCCAAAAACGAAGAACTGATCGCACTGAACAACGAGATCGAAAGCACGCTCAGAGAGACGGTCTACACCATGGGGGTAATTGAAGAGCAGCGTTCGAAAGAGACCAACAACCACACCCGGCGGGTTACGCTCTATAGCCGTTTTCTGGCTCAGCAGGCGGGGCTGTCAGCGCAGGATGTGGACCTCATTACCACCGCCTCGCCGCTGCACGACATTGGCAAACTCGGCATTCCCGATGAGATTCTCTTTAAACCCGGCCAGCTAACCCCCGAGGAGCGGCAGGTGATGGAACACCATACCCGTATCGGCTACACCATGCTGTGTCACTCCCAGCGCAGCATTTTAAAGGCGGGGGCCATCGTTGCATTGCAGCACCATGAGAAGTGGGACGGTAGTGGCTACCCGCAAAAACTCAAGGGGGAAGCGATTCATATCTACGGCCGCATCGTCGCCGTGGCCGATGTCTTCGACGCCCTCTACTCGGAACGAATTTATAAAGAATCATGGTCCATTGAGAAAATCGTCGCATTTTTCAAGCAGGAGCGAGGCAGACACTTCGATCCGGAAATGACCGACATTTTCCTCAACAATACGGAGGCGTTTGTCGCCATCTACCAGCAGCACCCCAGCACAAGCCCCCCGGAAGGCTAGCGATTACGCATATGCTCAGCCGTGCGACGTAGCGCCTCCTTCAGCTGCGCAATCAACAGTGGATCATCAATGGCCATGTCGTCCAGCGCACGCTCCATACAATGCATCCAGGCATCGCTGGCCGCCCGATCAACGGCGAAGGGCATATGACGTGCGCGAAGGCGCGGGTGGCCGTACGCCTCGCTATACAGCGGCGGCCCACCGAGCCAGCCGGACAGAAACATGTAGAGCTTTTCCTGTGAACCGGCAAGGTCTTGCGGATGCAGGGCGCGCAGCTCGGCGGCCTCCGGCAGCTCATCCATCAATTCATAAAACCGCACCACCAGTTGGCGTATCGCCGCTTCGCCACCCAGACGCTGGTAGAGTGATAACGCTTCGTTCAAGGGCACAACCTCCCGATATGACAGAATTCAGTCAAAAAAAGGGGAGCCACAGGCTCCCCCTCCGAATGATACCTTGAAAAAGATTACGATCCTTTGGCCTCAAAATAACGCTTCAACCCCGCCACCGAACCGGGAATCATCTCGACCCAACCCAGATACTCATCGACATCCATCTCCACCTCCTCTTCCGCATGCAGTAAAGAGAGGGTGGCAATCGGAGTCAATAGCTCTTCCTCGTGTTTGGGCAGCTCGCTCCAGCGCTCTTCACAATGGGTCACACCCAGCATAAAACCAAAACACCAGCCTTCATAAGACTCTTCTATCTCACCCGCTTCGCCCACCTCTTCAATCACCAGAGGCTCGAAACGTTGGCGACCGTTCAAGCTCACTTCGATATCAGCCTGCATCCGCTCGACCAGATTTTTGATGCGCCGCTCCTCAAACTCGTCTGCAAAGGGGTCTGGCCCCAAGAGCTCACCGATCACCTCATCCGCATTGACGGGACACCCCGTCACCACCAGGGCGGTCAGAAAGCCATGGGCTTCATCAATCATCAACCGGTCAAGATCCTCCCCACCCGCCAGGAGAAAGACATCCAGTTCGGTCAACTCATCGGTTGTTAACGATTCGACGCGTGCAACACTCATATTCATACCCTGTACTCAACACCTGCTTGCGGAAGGAGGGGCTCAGCCTGCCTCAGCCCCGCAACGATTTAGAAACCTGTCACCTCATCCATGAGGCTATCAGGCGCAGCATAGTTCAATAAACGGGCTCCATCTATTACCCGATGGTATCACCCCTTAGGGGAGCCCCCTGATTAAATTCACTATTCCGAATTAAACTTATATAAATCAGCCAATTACAGGATTTGTAAAATATAGACCCGGCATTCAGGTTAAAACATAAACCTGGGCGTTTCAGGTATAATCCGGCGCCCAACTCATCGAGGCATCGCAAATAATGTGGTTTTCAAATCTTCAGCTTTATCGTCTCACCAAGCCCTTTGAACT
>JALTMR010000085.1 GCA_027001525.1 Gammaproteobacteria bacterium | reverse complement strand
CTTATGACCTGAACCATGTGCCGGTGGCGGTGCTGGATGAGGATGGCAGCGCCGAAGCACGGCAGTTCATTGCTCACATTGAAGGTTCGCCCACCTTTGACGTGATTGCCCGGATTGATCACGAAAGTGAGATGGCAGAGTTAATTGATGCCCGCAAGGTCTTGCTGGTGGTGCGCCTCGGGCAGAATTTCGGCACCCATCTTCAGCGTGGCAGCAGCGCCCCCGTACAGGCAATTCTCGATGGCCGTAACTCCAATACCGCCATGGTGGCGATGAACTATCTGCGTACGGTGATCTTTGATTTCAACCGGCAATGGCTTGAACGTCATGGTGTGGGCGGCCCCCAGGTCGTGCTTCATACCCGCGCCTGGTATAACGAAAACCTGCAATCGCGCTGGTTTATTGTTCCGGGCATTATGGGGTTGCTGATTCTGGTGGTGGCGTTGCTGGTTACTGCGCTGTCAGTGGCCCGTGAACGTGAGGCAGGGACGTTCGATCAACTGCTGGTGACGCCGCTGCGACCGACGGAGATTCTCATCGGCAAGGCCGTGCCCGGTGTGGTTATCGGGGTGCTGGAAGCGAGCGCTATTCTGGTATTGATGGTGGTGCTGTTTGATATCCCCCTGCGGGGCGGGTTGGGGGCGCTTTATCTCGGCATCTTTCTTTTTCTCCTTTCGGCCGTCGGCGTCGGGCTGATGATCTCGGCCATTGCCATTACCCAGCAACAGGCGATTCTCGGTGCCTTTCTCTTTCTGGTGCCGGCGGTGATTCTTTCCGGCTTTTCTACTCCCATTGCGAATATGCCGGAGGTGGTGCAGTGGCTGACCTATCTCGATCCGCTGCGCTATTTTCTGGTGGTGGTGCGAGGGGTCATGCTGGAGGGCGACGGTGTTGAACTGCTCGTTCACCAGTTCTGGCCGATGGCGCTGATTGGTGTGGTGTCGCTGGCGCTGGCCGGGTGGTTATTCCGGCGGCGAATGTACTGAGTTTATGACAGTTTTTTAGGTGTGATGCGCCGCTGTATGTTGCTGACCTTGCTTTCATCGAAGCAAGGCGCGGCGGCGCTCTCTGAAGTCAAATCTTCTCGAAATCAGGTCTCGTAGAGCCGGTTGTCTCGCCAGGATTTGAATTTTTCCGGGTAGAAGGGCAGGTCTTCTGCGACGGAGAGTTCATACTCCTGACGAAAACGCACCGCCGTTCGAAAGGCGTGAAACTCCTGATCGGCGTCTACTTTGTCGAGACGACCCACATGAAAACTCTTGGTGTGGGGTTTGCCCTGTTTACGCCAGTGGACGCTATAGACCAGGTAGTATGTGTCTCTGCGCCTGTCGAATTGCACAGAACGTGAAACCCCTCGAACTCCTGTTGTTTTTTTGGAGCCGATGATGCGTTTTTCGGGAAGATATTTCTGAACACTGCCAAGGGAAACCAGCATTTGATCACGCCAGTTTCTTGCGCCGTTGAGTGCGCGCTTTCTGCCCCCCCATTGCTGGTGGGCAAAGTAACGACTGTACTCTTTTTTGTTTCTAACAATTCGAACTTGAAAGCCTTTGGGATCAGGCTGCGTAATGTGCTTATTTTCCAATGCTGATTGCCTTCCTACCCCCACACCTATTTCTTCCCTAAAACATCGGTGGACACCACTACCAGGACAGATCCCTTCTCCCGACCAATACTTAGAAAGTACCTAACATCTTACACCATTTATAATCAGTCTAACACTGTAGACGGCGATTGTTGGGTATAGCGTTTTGAGCTGGTGTCTATTCGGGTGTTCCCGCATTTTTTGTGATCTTTTATCTCGATATCCTCAAAGGC
>JALTMR010000084.1 GCA_027001525.1 Gammaproteobacteria bacterium | reverse complement strand
TGCCGCGTCCCGAAAATTGAATGTATATAAAAGGAGAAGGTTATGTCTTACGGATTCAGTGTGAAAGTTGCTTCAAATTTTGATGCCGCCATTGAGCGGGTGACCGAGGCGTTACAGAAGGAAGGTTTTGGTATTCTGACGGATATTGACGTCAAGGCGACGATGAAAAAGAAGCTCGATCACGACCGTTTGCCCTACCGTATTCTCGGTGCCTGTAATCCCCCGCTGGCCAAGCAGGCGATTGAGGCTGATGCGGATATTGGCCTGTTGCTGCCCTGTAACGTGGTGGTGCGGGAAGAGGAGGACGGTTCTGTCATCGTCTCGTTCATGGACCCGGTGGCCGTCATGAAACTCGTTGCCCGGCCCGGGGTGGATGAGTTGGCCAATACCGTGCGTGAAAAGCTGCTGCGCGTGCGCGATGCTTTGGCCTGATCGTTTGCCGGTCCATCAATTTTCAACAGGCTGTTAAGCGCAAGGGTGGTGTGGCTCGACTGCACCCCCTTTTTTTAATCGCGTTAGAGGGTGTAGTTCGTGGGGCAATCGACAGTGATCAATCTCTCCATCGGCGGTATGAGTTGCGCCGGTTGTGTCTCGGTGGTGGAGGAGATTCTGCAAAATGTGGCTGGCGTCTCCGAGGCAAACGTCAACTTTGCCGAGCACACCGCCAAGGTCGTCGGTGATGTCTCCGCTGCGGCGCTTATCGCTGCCGTCGAGGCTGGCGGATATGAGGCGGCGGTGTTGACCGGCTCGGAAGATGAGGCGGAAGAAAAAGAGGCGGCAGAGCTGGCTGCCTACCAGAGTTTGTTGAAAAAGGCCGCGGTGGCCGCCGCTCTGGGGGGGCCCCTTTTTTTACTGGGCCTTCTCGGGGCGATGCCGCCTCTGCATGGGTGGGGTACGGTTTTCTGGCTGTTGATTTCGGCGTTGACCCTGGCGGTGCTGATCTACTCCGGACGGCATTTCTTTAGCGGTGCCTGGGTTTCGTTTCAAAATCATCACGCCAATATGGATACCCTCATTGCGCTGGGTACCGGCTCGGCCTGGGTCTATTCCACCCTGATTACTTTTTTCCCCGACTGGGTGCCCGAGCAGTCGCGTCACGTCTATTTCGAGGCGGCGGCCATCATCATTGCGCTGATCAATCTGGGTTCAGCGTTGGAAGTCCGCGCCCGAAGCAAAACCTCTCAGGCCATTAAGCGTTTGATCGGCTTGCAGCCCAAAACCGCGCGAGTGGTGCGTGAGGGTCGGGAGCTGGATATTCCCATCGAGCAGGTTGGCCTGGGTGAAACCCTGCGTGTGCGACCGGGGGAGAAGATCGCCGTTGATGGCGTGCTGCTTGACGGCCACTCCAGCGTTGATGAGTCCATGTTGACGGGCGAACCCCTGCCGGTGGAGAAGAGTGTCGGCGATGAAGTGGTGGCGGGCAGTATCAACAAGAGTGGCTCCTTTCTGTTTCAGGCCACCCGCATTGGCAGTGACACGGCGCTGGCTCACATTATCGAACTGGTGCGTCAGGCGCAAAACGCCAAGCCGGCCATTGGTCGGCTGGCCGATAAAATTTCGGCGCTGTTTGTGCCTACGGTGCTGATCATTGCGGTGCTGACGTTTATGGTTTGGTACAACGTGGGGCCGGCCCCTGTCTCTGCCTACGTCTTTGCGGTGACGATGACGGTGCTGATCATTGCCTGCCCCTGTGCCCTGGGGTTGGCGACGCCGATTTCGATCATGGTGGGGGTGGGCAAGGCGGCGGAGTTTGGGGTGCTGATTCGCAATGGCGAAGCGTTGCAGCGAGCCGGCCAGCTGACCACCATTGTGCTGGATAAAACAGGCACCATTACCGAAGGCTCGCCAACGGTGACGCAGCTGGTGCCCTTTGCCGGCTGGGACGAAACGCGGCTGCTGCAATATGCCGCCAGCCTGGAGGCGGCGTCGGAGCACCCGCTGGCTGAGGCCATCGTCAGCGCCGCGAAACAACGTGATATAGCCTGTCTGCCCCTGACCGGTTTTGAGGCCAAGGCCGGCACTGGCGTAGGCGCACTGGTGGCGGGTCAGGCGGTGCTGCTGGGCAATGAAGCGCTGCTGCGGGAGCAGGGGGTTGATCTGAGCGAATCCGTCGCTTCCCAGGCACTTGCTTTGGCGGATGAGGGGCAAACCCCGGTCTATCTGGCGGTGGAGCAGCAGGTTGTGGGCATCATTGCCGTGGCTGATCCGGTCAAGGTGGACGCCAGGGAAGCCATTCACCACCTGCACCAGATGGGGTTGAAGGTGGTGATGTTAACCGGAGACAACCCCCGCACGGCTCAATGTGTTGCTGCTCAGGTGGGGGTGGATGAGGTGATTGCCCAGGTGCTCCCCGCCGACAAGGCGGACAAGGTGGCGGCTCTGCAAGGCCGCGGTGAAGTGGTGGCGATGGTGGGGGACGGCATCAATGATGCGCCCGCCCTGGCCCGCGCCGATGTGGGGTTCGCGATAGGCAGCGGCACCGATGTAGCCATCGAAAGTGCGGATATCACGCTGATGCGGGGCTCTCTGTTTGGCGTGTCAGATGCCATCGATATCTCCCGTGCCACGGTGCGCAACATCAAGCAGAACCTGTTCGGCGCCTTTGCCTACAACAGCATCGGTATTCCGGTGGCCGCCGGTGCCTTGTACCCGCTCTTCGGTTTGTTGCTCAACCCGATGGTGGCGGGAGCGGCCATGGCCATGTCTTCATTGACGGTGGTATCCAACGCCAACCGTCTGCGCTTTTTTACTCCCCGCAGTCGAGGCGAATAACGATGGATTGGATCGTGAATTTTCTGGCCCTGGGTTTGATTGCTTTCATCGTCTGGTGGTTCTGGCTGGCCAAACCCTGAACAGTTCGCCGCCCCAAATGAGAGGGCGAATAGGGTATAATGCGCTCCCTGATCGACTTTCTGAATGATGACTGGCGGATTTGTCCCGGCTGCCGGTCGAAAGTTCGTGTATCACCACCAATAATGCGGAGAAGATGTAATGGCGGTATCGGCCAAAAAAGCAGTGATGACGATGTACTCCGGAACGCAGTGTCCATACAGTCATCGGGCGAGAATCGTCTTGGCGGAAAAGCATATTACGGCCGACGTCATCAGTATTGACGGCCACTCTCTGCCAGAGAGTGTAATGGAGCTGAACCCCTACAACTCTCTGCCCACCATCGTTGACCGTGACCTGGTGCTCTACAATTCGCGTTTGATTATGGAGTACCTCGACGAGCGCTACCCCCACCCGCCGCTGTTGCCGGTTGATCCTGTGAATCGGGCGCAAAGCCGCATGTTTCTCTATCGCATTGAGCGTGACTGGTACAGCTTGTTGGGTGCACTGACCGGGCGCAGCAAGGCGGAGGCCGAGAAGGCGCGCAAGATTTTACGTGACGGCCTGATCTCCGTTGCGCCGATTTTTGAGCAGAAGCCCTTTTTCATGAGCGATGAGTTTTCCCTGGTTGATTGCAGCCTGGCCCCCATGTTGTGGCGTTTGCCTCTCTACAAGATTGAGCTGCCGGTCCAGGCCAAGCCGCTGCTGCAATACGCTGATCGTCTGTTTGAGCGTGAGTCGTTTCAGGAGAGTTTGACCGACGCCGAGCGCGCCCTTCGCGCCTAGTACCGCACGCTATTTCACTCACTTAAACGCAGGTAGTCAGCACAGTGATCTCTTCTCGCGCTTATCTCATTCGGGCTATTTACGATTGGATTGTCGATAGCGGTTTAACACCCTACATGCTGGTGGATGCTGAGGCAGAAGATGTCACTGTGCCAACGCAGTACATTCAGGATGGGCGCATCATCCTCAACGTCAGTCCCGAGGCCGTGCGCGGCCTTGAACTGGGCAATGACTGGGTGATGTTCAGCGCCCGTTTCAGTGGGGTGTCGATGAATGTCAGCTTTCCGCCCAAAACTGCCCTGGCGATTTATGCCAAGGAGAATGGCCGCGGCATGGTCTTTTCGGATGAAGACGAGATGGAGCCCCCCACCGATCCGAACCCGCCTCAAGGCAAGCCCAAATCAAAACCCAGTCTTCGGGTTGTGAAGTAACGTTCTCTTTAAATCTCTTTAATATCTCTATTAACAGTCGGCTTATGCCTCAGTGGCCGCTTCGGCGCGCCGTTGTGTTTTTTGCGCCGCAGTGGGTTTGAGGCTTTCGGTGAAGGCATCCACCGATAGTGGTTTGCTGTAGTAGTGGCCCTGAATGGTGTCGACGCCATGAGTGCAGAGAAACTCCACCTGCTCGCTGATCTCCGCCCCTTCGGCAACGACTTCCATTCCCAGTGTTTTGGCAATGGCAATAATGGCTTCACACAGGGCGGCATCGTCCGGGTCGGTGGTGATGTCGTTGACGAAAGAGCGGTCTATTTTCAGCTCATCGAAAGGGAACCGCTTTAGATAACTCAGCGATGAGTAGCCTGTTCCGAAATCATCCAGTGACAGAAAAATCCCCTCGGCCTTGATCGCCTTCAGTATGGTAATCAGGTCGGGTGAATCCGACATCAGCAGGCTTTCCGTAATCTCCAGCTTGAGCAGGTGTGTTGCAACGCGGGTGTTGGCGATGGTTCTGCGCAGTGTGTGGAGCAGGGCGCTGGACTGAAACTGCCGGGCCGAGATATTGATGGCCACCTGAATGTCGCGGCCGAAATTGTTTTGCCATTTCATCAGCTCATGGCAGGCGCTCTCCAGCACCCATTCGCCGATATCAACGATGAGCCCGCTGTCCTCGGCCAGGGGAATAAAGACATTCGGAGGTATCTCGCCGAGCACCGGGTTGCGCCAGCGCAGCAGGGCCTCTGCCCCAACCACCTGCTTGGTTTTGGCATCGATTTTGGGCTGGTAGACCAGGTAGAGTTCATTGTTCTCGATGGCGTGCTGAAGGTGGGCCTCCATCTCCACGCGCAGTTTCGCTTTTTCGTTCAGCTCCTGAGTGTAGAAGGTAAAGTTATTGCGGCCACTCTGCTTCGATTGGTACATGGCGGAGTCGGCGTTACGCATCAGTTCGTGGGGGGTGCGGCTGTCGGTGGGGTAGATGGAGATACCAATGCTGGCACCAATGTAGAACTCGTGGCCTTCGATAAGAAAGGGTCTGGCCATGATTTGCAGTATGCGCTCCGAGATATTTTCCGGCTCCACCGGATCTTCTACGGCATCAAGAATGATCAGAAACTCATCCCCCCCGAGGCGCCCCACCGTGTCGCTCTCCCGGATGGCCTGTTGCAGTCGTGAAGCAACTTCCAGCAGCAGCTGATCCCCCGTGGCATGGCCAAAGGAGTCGTTGACGTATTTGAAGCGATCCAGGTCCACAAACATGACCGCCACCAGGTGGTGTTCCCGGTGGGCCATTTTGATGGCGTGACCGAGGCGATCGAGTACCAGAATGCGGTTGGGCAGGCCGGTCAGGGCATCGAAGTTCGCCTGTTTGATAAGCGCCGCTTCGGCTGCTTTGCGAGCCGAGATATTTCTGACAATGCCCAGCGTGGTGGTTTTGCCTGCCAGGTCGATTCGGGTCAGGTGAATCTCTGCCATGAACGAGCCGCCATCGGGGCGTCGGACTCGCTGTTCAAAGGCCTGGGGTCGTCCGGCCAGCGCTTCATCAAGGGGTGAGCGGTGAGGGCCCGTAGTGGTGAGTTGGGCATCGCTTTGCTGTGCCGTGATGATGTGGTGGAACGGCTGCTGAAGCAGTGCAGCGGCGGGGCATTGGAACAGGGTTGATGCGGCGCTGTTGCAGTCGACAATGGTGTGGTTCTCGATCAGAAAAATAGCATCATTGGTGGAATTAAACAGTGTGCGGTAGTGGCTCTCACTGCTGCGCAGCGCATTTTCGATGCGCTTGCGTTGGCTGATGTCGGTGGCGTAGCAGTGCAGCACCTCCTGCTCTTTATGCAGTGAAAATGTCCACAAAAAAGTGTGGCCCTGGAAGCTGGTCTCTTCGCCGCCGGTGCTGATCGCCTCCACCTCAAAGCAGTCATCCTCTTTCAATATGTGGGGGGGAAGCAGTTTGACCAGCTCGTCCTCCGGCAGCTGAAACAGCCTGGCGGTCTCGATGGCCGACTGGTTGGCGTAGAGAATGTCATGATCCCTATTGAGAGAGAAGATCAGGTTGGGGCAGTGCTCGGCCATTGCCGCGACGCGCTCCAGATCGGCCAATATTTTCTTGATGGCCAGGTCCTGATGGTGAATGCGCTGTGATGCGCGGTTGAGGGCAATGCCAAGGTGTTTGAACTCCAGCGAACTGTCGTCGACGTTGAGCTGCGCACCGTGGCTTTCGCTGAGCTGGTCGGCAAAGCGGGTGTAACTCGACAGCGAGCGGACAGGACGGCGCAGCAACAGCACGACCAGGGCGAAAAGCAGGATGAGAATGAGGACCCCGTTGCTGATGTTTTTGGACCAGATCTCCTCTTTCATCTGGTTGATCAGGGCGTTGCTCTGCACTACCCGTACCCAGCCGATCTGTTGTTTCAGCGTGACGGGGTACCAGAGCACGGCGCTGTCTTTGTGGGCCCGCACCGTTGGGTAGCTGGTTTGGGGAGGGGAGAGGTCAGGCAGGCTATTGGTTGCCCGAATATTCCCTTGCGGGTCTTTCTCGACGCTGCTCTCCACCCGGCCGTCGATATTGAGCACCTGAATGACGGCAATGGTGGGGAACTTGGCCGCCCGGAGCAGGATGTTATCGATGGCACCGTCGTCTCTGATTACGATAAACCGGGCCGTGGCCACGGCAAGGTTTTCGGCGATGGCCTGGGTTTGGTGGTAAAGCTCAGTGGTGAGTGTCTTGGTCTGCTCTTCCACATTGTGCAGCGTGACGAAGGCCATAATCAGTGACGTGATGGCGGCAAACAGGGTCGCCAGTTGCAGGCCGAAGCGATGAGGAATAAAGCGTATTTTCTGGCGTAAGCTCAATAGTCAGATCGCTCCTGAGGCGTTGTCGGGAGGAGAGGGGGCGGTGTTAATGCGTGGTCGCGAGGGAGCAGATTGGGGCTGAGCCGCGTTATCGGCTCGTCCACGCTGGCGATGCTATCGCCCGGCAGAGGCAAAGAGGGGCTGAGCAGTAAACCGGCAGTTTGATGAGTGGGCTCGAACATGAAAACGGGGGGTGCAGCGCCTCTTCCTTAACGTGCAATAACACATAATCCATGTGGTGTTTATCGTCTCACCAGCGCTCAATAATAGGATACCTTTACCCGTTTTTCGCTGAAAATTGATGCCTATTTCAGGCTGACTGTGGTTGCATTCAGCGTCGTACCGTTGAGCGTGCCGCTGGCATAGACGATATCCCCCGCTGGAATGGCGCTGTAAAAGGCTTTGCGGCCGATGGTATTGCCTGCGGCGTCGGTGAAGCCGGAGCTTGCGTCAATGGCCGTTGTGTCGATGCTGATGCCCAGCAGATCAAAGGCTTGTGCGTTGGCGGTGAGCTCCAATGGCCCCTGGATCACGGTGCTGCTGAGGCTTGGCAGGCGCTCCAGTCGTGTCAGTTGAATGCCATCCGGGGTCTGGCGGCCGTAGACGGTGAGCACATCGCCCACGCCGATATCGCTCAGGGAAAAAGCCCGATACTGGTCTCTGTTGTCCAGCATGAGTGTGGCGCTGTTGCCA
>JALTMR010000083.1 GCA_027001525.1 Gammaproteobacteria bacterium | reverse complement strand
CCAGCTGACGCCGTCACGCGCCAGCACCGGCTCAAGAATCGCCTCCAGCAACCCCAGCGTGGGTCGTGAGCCACCGATCGGTGCCTGAATATGGGCAAACACCCGCCCCATCATCGGCTCCTCCTCTGCCATCAACGCCAGTACAATGGCCATCACCTCCACGTCGCTAAGCTGCAAGGCAAGGGCAAGCGCAGCCAGGTGCACATCCGTCGTCGCCGGCCTGGCCAGGCTGCGCTGCAAGGCTGTGGCCAGGTGTTCAATGGGGCGGGCGGCGCTGTATTGCTGAAACAAAAAGCCCTGTTCTGCTCCTTCCGGCGGCTCTCCCCCCTCGCCGAACAGCAGCCGACCCAGGCAGTGGACGGCCAACTGACGCAGCGCAATGGGGCGCTGTTCGGCATTGACCACAGACGTCTCCTGTTCCAACGCGGTCGCATTGCTAGACATAACGATATCCTTGTGTGTCGTAATGAAACTGCACCACCTTGCCCAGCCAAAGCACCCAACCAGGGTCACTGTCCAGCGCCAGGCGGCGCAAACGCAGATCGGTCTGATCCATATCAAACACCACATCCCAATGGCTGCGACTGAGCACCACGCGTCCCGGCCTGCATATCAGCTGACGCAGCGACAACTGGCAGTGGTGACGCAAATAGCGCCCCATCAACAGCTGCATCACAACCATCAATTGGTGAGCGCTCGCTGTCTGGTCGAGTCGGCGATAGTCTCGGGGCAGGTATGTCAGATCAGCCAACCAACAGGATGGCAGGGAGAGTTCGCCCAAAGTCATCGCACCAATATCCTCCTGCGCCGCGAACAGAGGCATCAGTGGGTCGTCTTTATTCATGCCAAAACGCCTGGCGATGGCATGCAACAGATAGAGATGAAAATCATTGGCCGCCAGACGCTCGTTGTTTGCCATCAGCTCAGACAGACCACAGCGCTGCAGCACGTTGATGGCAAACCCCAGTCCGGCGAAATCGGAGTTTAGGCCCGGTTGGGACCTAGCGGGGCACTCGTCAGGGGATCCTGATGCATCAGCCCGGTCAGCGCCAAACGCTGCAGTCCCAGCCTTCAGCGGAGTCAGCCGGGCCTTCGTGATATCGGATGAAGAAAGCTTGTCGCTTACCAAATTTTTCTCTGCAGAATGAGGAGCAATCTGCCCGAGTGAATGCCCTTCAGGTGGATGCCTTTCACTGCTGACCCGGGCTGCCTTTGAGGACGACGGCAAGGCCTGACCGGGGGATTGAAGATCCTGATCCTCAGACTCTGCCCTGTTCTTGAACCGCTCTTTTAACGATGTCTGGAATGGCTCCCCAGCCGGCGAAACGTCAGCCAACCAGCTGGGTAACCAACGCTTCACCCGCCACAATACGTCACTGCATTCACCATAGGTCGGGTGGCTGAAAACGAGTGCCTGGTGGGCCAACCACAGAGTTCGCCCATCTGCCATACCCCATGACGACGCAACCTGGCGCAAGGCAGCCAACCAACCCTCCTCAAGTTTGGGTGGTAACTCAGCCCCCTCAGCGGGTGTTATCTGCCCCGACTCAGCCGCCGGCACCACCCCCTCACCCACGACCACTGGCGTCACCCCCGACTCGTGCAACCACTGCCTGGCTAGCTGGGGTGAGATCAACGGCACCAAGCGGGCCAGCCGACGAGATTCAAGACAGGCCTGAATCAAGTGAGCCGCCGCCAGCCCGTTAAGTGCCGTCTGCCGGGCTGCACGAAACAGAGTGTCGATGCTCTTCTCATTCAGACTGAGTTTCTGGCCGCGGAACAGGCTCTGCCAATACCACTCGATCGCCGGCTGACCATCGAGCAAGCGTTGCAGCAGGCAGATACAGGGTTGTAGCGGATCACTGAACCAGACCACATCCGCCTTTGGCGCGGTGCAGCCGTCCACGCAGACCGCTATTGCCGCCAACTGGCGCACCCGCGCTTCAATCCGAAGTGCCAGCGCCGGAGCGGACAAACCCGAGGGGATGCTACCCAGATTCAGTCGCCGCACCAGCACCACGCTGTTGGGTGGCAGGCCCGGCAACGAAGCGGTGCGGAAGGCCTCTTCCAGCAGGTAGCGCGCCCGGCGCAGCTGGGCATCATCACCGCCACGTAGGTGCAGACTCCGAATACGCCGCTCACCGAGATCCACGTCGCCTCCCGTATCTATCCCTTATATATCTAGTGGTCCATGCCCAGCCGCTCACCGATCTGCACTCTGGCCCCCGTGGCCAGCTCAACGCTCTGACCCGCCATGGTGGCAATCTCCGCCATCACCTGACCGGCGGAGATATCAGCCACCCGGCCGCGAGCCACGGTGCGCCCCGAAGCTGCAAACGACACAGCCATACCAATCCGCACCCGACTCAAATCGACGGCGATGCGAACATGGCTCCCCACCTGCACCCTCACTGGTTCGGCCACGTAACCGGCGATCAACTGATTCACCGGCGACTGACTGGCCAGCAGCAGCGCCACGCGGATCAGGTCACTCGCCAACGAGGTCGCTTCGCTGTATTTCTCAACCACTCGACCATAGAGCCAGTCGGCCAACGCCTGCATGGCGTGGCGATCCATATAATCCAACTCACCAAAACGCGGCAGGGTATAGAGGTTGCGCAGACTCACCGCCCCATCAAACTGACTCAAACGTTCGGCCCAATCGAGGCGAATGGCGGGTTTGACCTCGGAGAATCGCCGGTAGAGGCAGGTCACCACCTGGGCAATATCCGCCAGCTCCCTGGCGGCACGCCGGCTGGCCCCCATGCGGCCATGGCTACCATCAATCACGTCGCCCAGAGAGATCACCTGACTCACTTGTTGCACGGCCTCACGCCAGCCAAAACGCTGGAACGAGAGCAGATTGACGGCCGCGGTCTGTTTACGCTCCACGAGCATTCGTTGCTGAGACTGCTTTAGCACCCTGCCGATACCCTGGAATAGTTTGTCCGGCACATCGAAATCAAGTTTGAAAAAGGGGTGTGTTTCAACCCGCCCCAGCGCCCTCTTTTTCGCTCCCGCCAGGGTAGTGTGCAGATCAGCCGGGCGGCTCAGTCTGGGCAGCACCTCAGTGGCCACCTCAAACCATTTCAGCGGCGCATCACGCACCACATTCATCATCGCCTCCAGCGCTTCGGGGGCTTCCACTTCAGAGAGATCACAGAGCGGCAACGGCTGTTGTGACAGGTCGGGATTGAGATAGCGAACCGGCAGATCCTGACGCGGGTCCACCAGACGCGGGCGGCGAAAGACCAGAAACGGCACCAGGGTGGCCAGCACCTTGTCCCGCCGGTCGTTAAGCTCGCTTAAACGCGCCTCCTCTTCCGCTTTCAGGGCCCGGGCTACCGAGACGTCGTGGCGCGCCTCCGCCAGCTCGTCACCAATAATTTTCAGACGCTGCTCAGCCTGCTTCAGCAAGGCCTGCAGATCTTTCAATGTCGACTGGCAGCGCGCCAGAGCACGGCGATAAGCGTGTACCCGACCCTCTACCAGGCGCAATGTGGCCGTCATATTTTCAAGCGCTCTAACCCCCGCGCTGAAATAGGCGGACTCGTCATCACCGACGACATTGCCTTCGCTATCCACTTCCCCTACCGGATCGTAAACACCACCCACAATCCGACCCAATACCTCGGGAGTCATGTCAGCAAAGGTGATTTCACCCCCCCCGTCGCCACTTTGAGTGCCCGGCACGCGAAGGTCAGCCAGATTGATGTCGGTATCGAGCAGCGCCTGGATCAACTCCCCTTTGGCCGCCACGCCAGCCGTCAGAGCGACGTTGGCGGTGGGCTCCGTCAAACGCTCACCCACCGTGGCATTATTAAAAAACTGCACATTACCGATCAGCGGACTCTGCCCGCTCACCTCCTCCACAGACACCACCTTGAACAGCTCAGCGGAGCTGGCCTCGGACTTGAGAATGCCGATATTTTTCGCCTCAAAGATCCCCTTCGCAATATTGCCCCCCACAATGCCGGCCACGTCGAGACGCATGCCCGGCCCGGCTGTTTGAGGAGCGACCTCCTCAGTGGGGGCAGCGGTAGTGAAAGGAACATCAGCCACCATGCTCAAAAAGGGCACGGCGGTGTAGCCACGCGACGCAGAGGTCGTTTCATCCACGACCTCGCTGGCCGCCCCTTCATCGCCACGCTTGCTCGTACCCTTTTTTTTCGGAGCCCGGGACTGTTTAAGCCGCTCGTAGTAGCTGGAAAGCTCCTGCTTGGTCGCCACCGCCGAGTCACCCCTGGCAATCTCGGCCAGCACCGGCGAGGTGGCCAGCTTGGTGCCCGCCTCATTGCCCAGCATCATCTGTCGCACACGGTAGATGTCTGTTCGCAGACGCAGAAAACCGAACTCGACCTTATCGTCCGCCCTGTCGATTTTGCGGCGTAAAAAGTCGATGTACTCTGCCACCCCCAGCTCGCTGAGTCTGTTCTTCTCGTCATCGGAGAGCGGGGTGGTATCGAGGTAGTCACGCAGTTCATTGAGCAACAGGACCTCGCCGTCATCGATGCCGAAACTCTCCTCCGCCGGCTCAAATGAACCGGGCTGCTCCGCCTCGTCAACCGCATCAGGATCCCGGCCAGGAAACACCATGGGCTTGCCGTTAACCGCCTGGTAGAGCAGCGAAGCCTTGCCCCGCACATCCAGCCGCCGTCCCAGCCACTGGCTGCGCTCCAGCTCGAAGCGGGCGATGGCCTGATCGAACTCGGGATCAATCTCCTCCACCACCAGCAGCTCAGGCTCGTAGTGCTCTTGTGGCACCGGCACCAACACCTCCAGGCGGTCGGGCGTATTGAGATCAAAAGGGGCCAGGGAGGCACTCTCCTGAATCGCCAGATCAAGCTGTTCGTAAGGAATCGCCAGCGCCTCGACACGGTAACTCAGGGGGAAAAAACGCTGTTGCTGCTGACGCGGATCCATCACCTCTTTGGGCAACACCCCCACCGGGGGCAGATGACGAAACTGCTGTTCGGCCCGCAATGCCGTTGCAAGCAGGGAAGTATCGCTCATCAACCAGTCCACCAACTGCTCGTTGAACTGCTCGAACTGTGCCTGCCAGACAAAGCGGTTCCCCGCCGGGGAGATGGGCAGTGCGCCACCACGAGCCTCACCCCCGCGCCGCACCACGGAGTGGCGATCAAGGAAATCGAAATTCAGGGAGGCGTCCAACCCCACCAGTGCGATAGCTACGCCCAGGTGCGTCCACGGCAGGTGCTCCCCTGCCACCCGCCCCCGTTCATGGTTGAAAACGGCGTGAGCGATGCGGTTGCGCCGCCAGGGCCCCGGCGCAGGCAGCGGGCCCAGTTCGGCCGGCCAGGCGTAGAGCGCGAGGCGACAGCCATCGAGCCACTGCCAGTTTTCAAAGGCCTCGTCACTGGAGTCGTATTCACACGGGTCAGTCGATGGCTCCTGACCAAAGTGCTCCACCGCCACCGGCTGCAATACCAGCACCATGGCCTGGGGCAGAGGCAGGTTGGCGGCCCGCACGTCGGCCAAAGCGTCCCCCATGCGATACGCTCCCCCGGTCGATGAAGAGGACGCCTCGCTATCGAGTACCGCCGCAGGGGCGTAGACCTGAATATCGTCGAGCAGCACTCGATGGTTACGATTGATGCTGACCACCTCACCACTGGCGGCCAGCCCCATGCCGGCGGAGATCTCGATCACCACGTCGGTCGAACCGGGCCTGGCGTCTGGTGCTGCCACCGCCTCCAGCCCCGTCACCACGCCGGGAGAGAGGGCCTGCCCCAGCGTCGCCAGATGCCCGGCCCGGCTCTGCTGTTCGGCACGCAACGCGGTATGCGTCAACGCCCGGCCGGCAAAGAAATTCAGCCGCTGACGCCACTGGGCATCGGGATAAGCTTCGATAGCAGGTTCAACGCTGAGCACCTGCTCACCGGAAACGGGGTCAAGAATGGGGAAGATTTTCATCTGCCTGGCCCTCTGATGCGGCCAAACGCCCCGCTTCCCAACACCGGCGTCACCGTGCCCAGGGGCCGGCTGACCACCGGGCCGCGAGGCGATGCCCGAGTATCCCCGGCTGCCTTTTTGGCAATCAGCGTTTTCACCTTCTCCACCGCCTCGGCGCTGTTGGCACTGCCGACGCTGGCCAGCTCCTCGCTCAGGGCCTCAAGCTCCTTTTCCGGCAACTGCCGCCCTATGCGGTCCAGCTCCGGCAGCAGCCCCGACTTGGCCACGTTGTCCATCACCCGGCTGCCGGCCGCCGTGCCATCAGCGATATTCTCAATGCGCGCAATCCCCTCCCCGAACGAGGGTTCACTGAACCGCTCCACCACCTTGAGTACCTCCAGACGATCCAGCGTGTCCGCCTTCTCCAGCTCCGCCACCACGGCTTTGGTGGTGGCAGCAGAACCTTCGCGCAACAGCGGCGAGGCCATGAACGACGTCAATTCCGCAGAGCCCAGACGTGTACTTCGATTGAGCAGTGCATTAAAACGGGTACGAAGATTCAACGCGCCGATGCGTTCATACAGCTGCGTCTCCTCCTCACTCTCGGAGGCGGTCATCTCCACCATCACCGAGGTCACCTCGGCCTTGTAGTGCAGGTTGCGACGACGCAGATACCAGAGCCTGGGCTGCTTGCCCAGCTCCTCGCGCCAGGTGCTGTCAGCTCTGACAACCTGTGGCAAATCGAAGGCCAGCGTCCGCCGTGCCATCAGCTGTGTCAGGGCGGCAATGGGCTTGCGCTTGGCGATCATGCCCGGCCGGGCGGCGGGCAGAACCCGACTCAGGCTGGCCAGCTTCTGGTTCAGTGCCCTTAACTGGTGGCGCGGCACCGGCATCACCACCATTACCGAAGTGGCCTCCTGCGCCTCGCCCGTCAGACTCAGATCCAGCGAGGGCAGCACCATGCTCTCCTCGATCAGCGCAGGCAGCTCGTCCTCCGGCACAATGGAGAGTTCCACATCCATCTCCGCCGGGAAAAAGGTGTGGGAGAAATCATCGCCATTGATCCCCCCCAGCGGCATCGGCCCGGCCGGGGGCAACACGGTGAAGTGGTCGCCAGCACTGAAGCGGGCCTGGGACCCCAGCCGGTTTTCAATATCTTCCAGATGGGCACCGTACTGCTGCAAGTGAGCGGCGCGCAGCGGCCGGGGCGACAAACCCAGCCCCCAGAGGTCTCGTTCACGGTGGCCGATTTCACGCCGCACCATGAACAGATCGAGCCATTTGATCACCCCGTGATCGAGGGCCAGCATCGCCAGCGGCAACACATCCTCCGGCTGACCTTTGCGGCTACCCCCGACAAAAATCTCCTCGGCGATGTATTTACGGCGCTGATCCAGCTCGGTGCCCGCTCCAGCGTCAGGATAGGGAATCAGAGTCACCGCAGTGGCCTCGATCACTGAACCATCCTGAGTGACACGCCTGGCATCCACATGGGTGGGATAGGAGGCGATTTTATTGCCGCTGTACTCCACGCTGCGCAGGGCGACGATGTAGATGCCGGTACGATTGTGGGGCGACTGCTTCGGAATGGAGGAGATACCGAAACTGGCATCCAGCTGCTGCGTTTCGGCCACGGCTGCCAGGTCCACGCTGATGCGGTTGGGCAGCACCACCTGGGTGCCGGCCGGTGTCAGGCCGTGACCGGCCTCGATATACACGG
>JALTMR010000082.1 GCA_027001525.1 Gammaproteobacteria bacterium | reverse complement strand
CGCTTACACGGCCATCGGCCAGCTCTGCCACCCGGTTACAGCGTGAACAGATGAGGAATTGGCCGCTGTGGCAGTCGCCGGGGTGGGCGCAGCCGGTATAGGCATTGAGGCTCTCAATGCGATGAATCAGACCGTGTGCCAGCAGAAAATCGAGCGCCCGGTAGACCGTGGGGGGCGCGCCGTTAAAACCCTCGGCCCGCAGCTGTTCCAAAATTCCGTAGGCTCCCTTGGGCTCATGGCTGCGCCACACCAGTTCCAATACCCGCTTGCGTTGAGGCGTCAAACGCCCCCGGCGCTCAGCACAGATGCGAGTCGCCTCGGCCAGCGCGGCGCTAATGCAGCGGCCATGGTCGTGAGGCTTGAACGCCTGATCATTCTGTCTGTGCTTGCTTGCCACCTTCCTGCCCCGTGTTCCCTATTTTATGGTTTAATTCGTTATAATATAACATAACTGTTTTTTTGGAATGAATCTGAGTGAAGGCCCCCGCTGTGATCTGTAAAGCCAAGCCGCACAAGTTGTTTGCAAATTGTTCGATGTGGCCGGTGGTTCTGGTGTTGCTGTTCCTTGGCTTGTCTGCCCAGGCGGCTGAGCCTCCCCAGGTGGTGGTGGGGATTGCGCCGATTCACTCTCTGGTTGCCGGGGTGATGGCGGGGGTGGCTGAGCCCCAGCTGCTGGTGCGGGGTAATGTTTCGCCTCACGCTTACATGCTCAAGCCCTCACAGGTGCGTCGCCTGCACCGGGCTGACCTGGTGGTCTGGGTGGGGGAGAGTGTGGAGAGTTTTCTGCCCCGGGTGTTGCGTAATCTGTCGCCCACTACCCAGCAGATCAAGTTGATGGATCTGCCTGCAATGGTGCTGCTGTCCCCGCGCGAAGGTGGCTTGTGGCGGGAGCAGGGGGAAGGTGATCATGAACACCACGCTGAGCACCATGAGCATGGCAGCGTTGATGGCCACCTCTGGTTGGATCCGCAAAATGCCAGGGTGATCGTGGCGGCTGTGGCGGCCCGCCTGAGCGCTATCGACGCCGCCCATGCCGATCAATACCAACGCAATAGCCATGCGCTACTAAACCGACTGGAGGTACTGGATGCGCAGCTAAAGCGGCGCCTAGACGGTGTTCAGCGTGTGCCCTATCTGGTCTTTCATGATGCCTACCACTATCTGGAAGCCCGCTACGGTTTGAATGCCATCGGTTCGATTACCGTGAATCCCGGGCGTAAACCGGGGGCGCGACGCATCAGCGACATTCGTCAAAAAGTAGCCGCTTCAGGTGCCCGGTGCATTTTCAGTGAACCGCAGTTTTCCGCCTCGGTGACGGCGGTGATCAGTGATGGTTTTAACGTGAAAACGGCCGTGCTGGATCCGATGGGAGCCGGCCTGGCCAGTGGGCCGGAACTCTATTTTGAGCTGATGCGGAACCTGGCTGCCAGTCTGGTGGGGTGTCTGGGGCACGAGGGCGACAGCGGGCACTGACGCCCCCGGGCCTGTTACTGCGCTGGTTGTGCGGGCCTGACGCGAAACAGCCCGGCATCGACGGAGCTGACCTCCACCAGACTCCCGCCTTCGATCTCGGTGATGTCGGTGTCGAGATCGATCTCGACGCGCCAGTCGATGCCCGAATAGCGGGTGGTGCCCGGGGCGGTGAGTGTGATGGTATCTGCCAGGCGGAAGCGGTAACCGATGATGTCACTGCTATTGTCCTTGGTCGGTGGGTCATCGTTTTGCAGCCGGAGCAGGGGCTTCCACAACAGCGCTGCGGCCAGGCCCGAGCCGAGGCCGAAGGTAACGAAACCCGCGAGCCAGGTATGCGGAATGATGCCGAACCACATCATCCCCCCGGCAACCAGCCCCCCAACGCCGGCAAACAGCACCACGCCCGAAGTAAAGCCAAACACCAGTGCTTCGATAATCAGCAGCAGAAAGCCCAGTGAAAACCAGAAGGCCGGCTGGTTGTTCTGGATGTAATCGATCATGGCGCGTCACCACTGCCGAACGCATCACTCTTGTTCATGGCGGTGACGATGGCCACGGCTTCGGTGACCACCTTGGCGGTCTCACTGCTCTCGCCGTCCATCAGGACGATGGTCGACTCTTTGGCAATGTTCTGCTTCGCCTCAATGGCCTGTTCCGCAAGATCCAGCTGCACCGCCTTCTGTCCTGCCACCGTGTTCGCTACCCCGCCGATGGTGTGCAGCGCCTTCGCCTTGGCCAGCGCCACTAATTCAATGGCCTTGGCCTCCCCTTCCGCTTTCAGTATCTGCTGGGCGCGCTCGGCTTCGGCGGCCAGTACCACCGACTGCTTCTCCCCCTCCGCCACATTGATGGCCGACTGGCGCTCGCCCTCTGATTCGAGGATGGAGGCCCGCTTGTCCCGCTCTGCCTTCATCTGCCGTTCCATCGCTTCGAGCACACTGCGTGGTGGGGTGATGTCCTTGATCTCATAGCGCATCACCTGCACTCCCCAGGGCATGGCTGCTTCGTTGATGGCCGAGACGATGGCGGAGTTGAGCAGATCCCGTTCTTCGAAGGTTTTGTCGAGGTCCAGCTTGCCGATTTCGGAGCGCATGGTGGTCTGTGCCAGTTGAATGACGGCAAAGGTGTAGTCATCGACGCCATAGCTGGCTTTGAAAGGGTCGAGCACCTTGAAATAGAGCACGCCATCGACGGTGAGGCCGATGTTGTCCTTGGTGATGGCCGCCTGGCTGGGAACATCGACAGCCTGCTCTTTTAACGAGCGGTCGTAGGCGATGCGGTCAATAAAGGGGACGATGAAATTCAGGCCTGCTGTCAGGGAAGTCCGGTACTTGCCAAAACGTTCGATGACGTAGGCGCGGTTCTGAGGGACAAATTTGATGGAGGTCTTGAGTAGAACCAGCAGGATGATGGCCAAACCACCCCAAAAACTAAAGAGAATTTTAAATACTTCCACAGCAATATCCATGGTCGGGCAACTTCCTTATATGACGTGAGAGACGAACTATATCACCGCTGCAACGGCGGCGGGCATCACGGTGTCGAGCGGCAAACGGGCAGGGCATCGGCGGCGGTTCAGGCGGCGGAGCCCCCCGGTCCGTGTGGCCTGACCCGATACCCCTTGGGGCGAATGGCGACGGTGTTGTGGATTTTGCTGCAGAGAGTGCCATCGTCGAGGTGGTAGCTCATTTCGAAGCAGGGGTTGCAGCGCCCCGTCTCCTCCAGCGCCTGGCGAATCTGTTGCTCCTGGGCCGGATCAAAATCGAAACGCAGCTCAAGATCGGTGCTGCCCTCGCGGATAAAGTCAATCTGCAACTTGCGCGTCCAGACCGAATAGCCGGGGAAGCGTCGTACACAGGCCAGCGCCGGAATCGGGTCGGCCAGCGATGCCTGAAAGCCGCCAAACATGCAGCCGCCGGCGTTGCGGGCCCTGAATTTCAGCGGCAACAGGAAGCGTGCCCGGTGCCAGTCCGGTGACAGATCGAGCACCTTGACGCCCATGAGCAGAAAGGGTGGGTACCACTGCAACAGCGTTTTCTCCGAGAAAAAACGTGCCCCTTTTCTCATGAAGTGGATGGGGTTGGTGTGGATCATGTCGAGTGCTTTGCCGGTTGAAGGCGCTTGAACCAGTAGGCCAGTGCAGGCAGCAGAAAGATGGCGCCGAGCATATTCACCAGAAACATAAAGGTCAGCAGAATGCCCATGTCGGCCTGAAATTTCAGCGGTGAGAAGATCCAGGTGGCCACGCCAATGGCCAGGGTGATGGCGGTGAAGAGCACGCCGCTGCCGGTCTGACTCAGGGTCATCAGGTAGGCGTCGTAGAGCGAATCTTCCGTTTTCAGAAAATCCCGCAGACGGCTGTAGATGTAGATGCCGTAGTCCACCCCCACCCCCACGCCCAGGGCCACCACCGGCAGGGTGGCAACTTTGAGGCCGATGTCGAGCATGGCCATCAGGGCGTAGGCCAGCAGCGAGACCAGCGCCAGAGGCAGCATGATGCACAACGTGGTGGCGAGGGAGCGAAAGGTGATTAGACACAGGGCGATGATGATGCTGAAAAGATAGAGCAGGATGGGGAACTGGGCCCGGTCGATCTCCTCATTGGTGGCGGCCATCACACCCACGTTGCCGGTGGCGAGCAGAAACTGCACATCGTCGCGCCGGTGCTCGTCGCGATATGCTTTTACGGCGGAGACGATTTTGGTGATGGTGGTGGCCTTGTGGTCGGTGGTGAAAATCATCACCGGCATCACGCTGCAATCGTTGTTGAGCAGACCGCTGCTGGTGGGGATGTAGGCCACCGATTGTGCCAGCGACGAGGCGTTGCGCGGCAGCACACGCCACTTCAGGCTACCCTCGTTCCAGCCCGCGTTGATGACGCGGACGACCCCCGGCAGGGCGATGACCGACTGCACCCCCTCCACATTGCGCATGGCCCACTGGAAATGGTCAATGGCGCTCATGATGTCGTAATTGATGCAGCCCTCGGGCGAGGTCTCGACGATGACGGTCAGCACATCGACCCCGATGGAGAATTTGTTGCTGATCACCTCGCTGTCGATATTGTAGCGGGACTCGGCCCGCAGCTCGGGCACGCCGCGCTGCAGGTCGCCGATCTTGACGTCGGTGGCTTTCCAGGCCCCGAGAATCAAAAGCAGCAGCGAAAACAGGATGATTCCCGTCGCCGGCTTTGCCGTGGCGGCCCTGGCCACCACGCGCCACACCCCGTTCATCCGTGCTGCCCGCCGAGCCATCTTTTCCCGCTGGCCCGCTTTGGGGCGGATGTAGGAGAGCAGCACCGGCAGCAGCAACAGGTTGATGAAAATAATCACCGCCACACCAACACTGGCGGTGATGGCCATCTCCTGAATCACGCGGATCTCAATCAGATAGATGGTGATAAAACCGATGGTGTCGCTGGCCAGGGCGATGGTGCTGGGAATCAGCAGGCGCTTGAAACAGGTGCGCGCCGCTGTCTCGGCATCGGCACCCTGAAAAACTTCGGTGTTGTGGTTGTTGACCATCTGCACGCCGTGGCTGATGGCAATGGCAAAAATCAAAAACGGGATCAGCACCGACATGGGGTCGATGCCGTAGCCCATGGCCGTCAGTAGCCCCAGCTGCCAGATTACAGCGATAAGTGCGCTGCCCAGCAGTGCAGCGGTGAGGCGAAACGAGCGGGTGGTGGCGAACACCAGCAGGGCGGTGATGGCGAAGGTGAGGGCGAAAAAGAGGATGACTCGCGCCGCGCCAGCGGCAATATCGCCGATGGCCTTGGCAAAACCGATGACGTGGACATTGAGTTCAATATTGAAATCCTGATTCTCGTACTGGCCGCGAATGCGCTCTTCCAATAGCTCGGCCACCTGAATGTAGTCCAGCGCCTCGCCGGTTTCGGGGTTGAACTCCTGCAGCTGCACGCTGATTAGCGCGCCGCTGAAGTCGTTGGCCACCAGGCGGCCGACAATACCCGCCTTGAGAATGTTCTGCCGCACCGTGGCCAGCCCCTCGGGGGTCGCCTCAAAATCGGCCGGAATCACATTGCCACCGGCGATGCCATCCTCCACCACCTCGGTGAATCGCACGTTGGGGGTGAAGAGGGAGGTGACGCGGGTGCGATCGACGCCGGGAATAAAGAAGACCTCATCCGTGATGGCGGCGAGGCGGTCAAAGAAGGGTTTGTTGAAGATATCGCCCTCCTTGACCATCAGGGCGATAAGAATACGGTTGGCGCCGCCGAACGCCTGCTGGTGTTTGCTGAAGGTCTGCATGTACTCGTGCTTCATCGGCAGCAGCTTGGTAAAGCCGGCATCGACGCGCAGCTGGCTGGCGAAGTAGAGCATCACGGCGGTGATGGCGACAAACAGGACGATGACCCCGCGGCGATGGTTGAAGAGCAGTTTCTCCAGCGCGTTGGTCAGGGCGCTCATCATGGCTTGAACCTCGTGATGCCCGCTTCGCCGATGAGCACCAGTTCGTCATTGTCGCTGCTGAGCAGGGCCGAGATGCCGCTGCGGTCCGGGCGCTGTATCAGTTGCAGTGCCTCACCATTGCACCCTTGATCGACCAGCAGTACGCCGCTCAGGCCGGCAAACAGGCAGCGTTCACCTCCCGTTTGCGGGTCGCTGGAGCGCAGCGCGCTGGTGAGCATGGCGGTGGTGCCGGTGGCCAGGCCGGTCCAGCTATCTCCCCTGTTATCGGAGCGGAACAGGTGACCGCGCAGGCCGAAGACGAAGAGTTGCCCCGAGGTCAGCGGCAGCGAGCCAAAGAAAGAGCCCTGGTAGGGGGTGGTCAGGCTGCCCCAGTTGTTGCCGCCATCATCAGAGCGATAGACCACGCCGCTTTCGGCGGCAATGTAGAGGGTGCCGTCGGGGGCGCTGCTGATCTGATTAAGGTGGAAGTCGTCCGTCTCGCTGATCCAGCGCTGTTGCCAGGTGGTGCCGCCGTCGCTGGTCTCCAGAAACAGGCCGTAGGCGCCGATGGCAAAGCCCCTGTTCTGGTCTTTAAACCAGACATCCAGCAGCGGTGACTCTTTGTCCGGCGCGCGGTAGCGCAGTTGCCATTGCCGGCCGCCATCGCTGCTCTGGAGGATGGTGGCGTCGTGGCCCACGGCCCAGGCGTGTGTTTCGTCCAGCATGAACACGCCGGTCAGCAGGGTCCGGGTCGGTACGCGAGCCTGGGCCCAGTTGTGGCCCTGGTCGTCGCTGTAGAGCACATGGCCGCGCTCGCCCACGGCGATCATTCGGTGTTGATACTGGGCACCGTCGAGCAGCAGCGAGTGAATGGCGAGAGGTGAGGGCTCGGCAAACTCCGCGGCCCAGCTGGTGGAGAGCAAAAAGAGAGAGAAGAGGGCGGCGGCGGGCACAAGCAATGAGCCCGCCTTGCGGCAGATCAGCACTTAGCGGCGGCCCTCCCGGCGCAGGGCGGCAGGGGCGTAGTCAGAGGGCTTGCGGGGGAAGTTGAATTTGTACATCTCCTTCTCCTCGTTGGCGAGCCCCATGGCCAGATAGCGCCCGGCCTGCAGGTCGGTGTGGACCTCCAGGGTGGTCCATAGCAGCGGCACTTCGTAGTAGTTGATTACATGGCCCTCGGAGACGCGCCAGAGCTGGTCCCGGTTGTCGTACTGATCCACCACGAGGATCTGCCAGGAGTCCTCGTCGACATAAAAGGTGCGGCGTTTGTAGATGTGGCGCATCCCCTCTTTCAGCGTTGCCTCCACCACCCAGACCCGGTGCAGCTCGTAGCGCGGATACTCGGGGTTGATGTGCAGCGGGGTGAGGATGTCGCTGTATTTGAGCTTGTCGCTGTGCAGTTGGTAGCTGTTGTAGGGCACGTAGATCTCCTTCTTGCCCACCAGCTCCCAGTTATAGCGCTCCGGGCTGCCGGTGAACATGTCGTACTGATCGGTGGTGCGCATGCCGTCAGAGGCGGTGCCGGGGTTGTCGAAGGCGACGTTGGGCGCACGGCGTACGCGGCGCTGGCCGGGGTTGTAGAGCCAGGCCTTGCGGGGCTCCTTGTACTGATCCAGTGTCTCGTGCACCAGCAGAATGCCGCCGGCGAGGCGTGGTGGCGAGAGCACCTTCTGCTTGAACTGGAGGATGACGTTGTCGAGATCCGCCTCGGTCATCTTCTGTTGTGAATATTGCACGTTAAATTCGTCGTA
>JALTMR010000081.1 GCA_027001525.1 Gammaproteobacteria bacterium | reverse complement strand
CATGTTAAGTTTATTTCGTAACTATATGATTTTTATGGGTAAAGAAGAAGTTTTTCGCGGGGAAAGATATCACTCTGATTATGCCCAAGCAAATAAATTCTTTTCCAAAAGAACCAGGAACAGGAAGAGAGGTACCAAGAGCAGGTGAGGCCCTGGCATTAGCCTCCTCTGGGGGTCTTCAATCATGACACCTGCTTTACGGTTGGTTATCGGTTGCAAAGGGCGTCGAGCTGGGCGTTCAGGGTCTGTTCGATATCGAAAATATCCGTCGTTGCCGGTTTGAAGTGGCGGTGCCGGTAGTGGCCATCGGCGTCACCTTGATAGAGGGGACGATAGTGGTCAATGTTGGTTTCGATATCTTTCAGCGCCGCCACCAGGGCGGTGATGTCCTCGCGCCGGGTGTAGAGGCCGAAGCTGGCCCGCACCATGCCGCGCCGGTCCTGAAACAGGCGGTTGATCTGTTGGTTGTCGAGTCCGTCGATATTGAGGCGGGCGAACTCGTCACTGAGCATCTCCTGCACATAGGGGTGGGCGCAGAAGCATTCGTTACGCACGGCGATGGCGTGGTAGTCGTTGAGAATGGCGGCCACCAGCCCGTGGCCGATATCGCCAAGGTTGAAGGCGATGGAGCCGACCCGCTCGCTGGCGTTCGCGTCGCCGTAGAGCGTGATGGTGTCACACTGGTGCAGCTGCTCCAGGCTCCAGCGCAGCAAGGCCTTTTCCTGCGTAAAGATGGTCTCCATGTCCGCCCGTTGCAGTGCTTTCAGCGCGCAGGCGAGGGTGATGGTACCCACGATGTTGGGGGTGCCTGCCTGTTCGCGTTCATCCAGCTGCGCCGCCAGATCGTAGCCCCACTTGCTGACGGCTCCCACCATGCCGCCCCCCACTTCATGCGGCGGCATAGCGGCAATCAATTCGCGTTTGCCCACCAGTACGCCGGGTGAGCCGGGAGCGTAGACCTTGTGGCCGGAGAAGGCGTAGAGGTCGATGTTGTTGGCGCTGAGGCGGGCCGGCGCGTGGGCGCTCATCTGGGCGCCATCTACCAGCAGGTAGGCATCATGCTGATGGACCAGATCGGCGATGGCTTTGAGCGGGTTGATGATGCCGGTGACGTTGCTGACGCCGGTGATGGCGACGTAGTTCACTCGCCCCTGATGCTGTTCCAGCAGCGCTTCCAGGGCGTCGAGGTCAACGGTGCCGGGGTGGGCGCCGGCACCGCGCAGGGGGATGTGCGCCACGGTGTTGTTGTGGTGGCGATGGGGCAGGTCGTTGGAGTGGTGCTCCATGCTGGAGACCAGTACAACATCGCGCTCGGGGCGCAGCGCTGCCAGTCCGGCGGCGGCCCGGTTGATGGCGGCGGTGGCACCGCTGCCAAGAAAGGTGGCGAGGTAGTGCTGCGGCTCGGCACCGACGAAGGCGAGCGTGGTTTCACTGGCCCAGGTCATGGTTTGGGCGGTGATCCGGGCGGAAGTGTGGACGCTTGTGTGAGTGTTGGCGTAGTGGCGCAGGTAGTGGCGGGCCGCCTCGTAAGCCGGTTTCATCATCAGCGTTGAGGCGGATGAGTCGAGATAGATGCGTTGGCGGCTTGAACCGTCAGCCAGCGGGTAGCGGTTATCGAGGCCGATAAAGGCGCGTCTGAGTTTGGGGAGTAGGTCGTTCAACGCTGTCTCTGTCACTTTGGTGTCAAAGGGGCGCGATTATAACCGCCCCAGCGCCAGGGCGCTTTTTTATTGCGCTTGCCGGCATCCCCCCTGAAGGTGCGGATTCAGGTATTATCCAACTCCAAACTTTAATCAATTCAGCTTGTTACTCATGAATCTCAATGCTCCTCTGACC
>JALTMR010000080.1 GCA_027001525.1 Gammaproteobacteria bacterium | reverse complement strand
CTGCTCGGTGGTATCGAGGCGCTCGGTCAAGCTGGCATGAATCCGGCTTGCCTGCTGTTGGTGTTGATAGCCGCTGTAGATGGCCCCCAGGGCAACGAGCAGTGCCACCGTGCCGATCAATTTACCCCCCCCTTTTTTTGGTGCGGGTGCGGCGCTTTCGGCTGCCGGCTTTTTCGCTGCGGACTTCGGTGCTTCCGGCTTGGCGGCGGCCTTGGCTGGCGTCTTGGGCGTGGCGGTTTTTTTATCGTTTTTGTCTGTGGCCGCCGCTGCGTTGGCCTGCTTGGCTTGCGGTTCTGAGGCGGTCTTTTTCTCCTGCTCGATCACATCTTTCTTTGATGTGTCTGGTTGAGACCTGTCCGGCTTTGTTCCCTTTGATGTCTTTCTCATAAAGCGTTCCCCACTGAAAGATATAGTCTTAAGTCCAGTCGTTCTTACTTGTTATTTTTCCAACTCAAAATGGCCGAGAGCAGGCCCTGGTCGTTAGCACTGGGGGCGACAATGGCCTCGTGAGTGAAGCCGAGCTGGCGAGCCAGGTCTGCGCTGCGCTGGCTGATCACCACGAGCTGCTGCCGCAACAGCCAGTTCCGGTGGCCCGCTCCGGCAATCTCGCAGAGATTTTGCAGGCCTTCGTTGCTGGTGACGCAGATGGCATCGATGGATTGATTTCGCACAATGTCCAGCGTTGTCTGCGGAACATTACGGTGGTAGACCGCTGCATAGGTCACCTCCGCCCCCCGGTTAACTAACTCCGCTGCCAGTTTTTCTCTCCCCCCCCGGCCGCGGAAAATTACAATTTTCTGGTGCTTGATGTGTTGCAGCTGGGGCAGCGCCAGTAACCCCTCGCTGTTGAAGTGCCGGGCCGGCAAGATGGCCTCCCGTTGCCAGCACTTCTCTACCGCCTCTGCGGTAGCTTTTCCGACAGCCGCCAGGATGAGTTGCTCTGGTGGCCCCTGACGCAACAGTCTGGCTGCTCCCCTTACCGCATTGGCACTGACAAAAATGGCCATTCGGTAGCTGTCCAGCTGTTGGGTGATGGCCTCCAGTGCCTGCCGGGCCTCACTGTTTTCAGCGTCATAGCTTATCTCCATGACGGGAAACTGAATGGCCTTCCCGCCAGCCTCTTCAATCAAACGGCACAGATTCCGGGCCTGATCGATAGGGCGTGTGACCAGGATGCTGATGTTTTTCAGTCGCTCAGCCATGGTCACGTTGTACTGACGTTTTACGCCTACGCGTGCCGCTCTTCGCCGTAGAGCTCGTTAAGAATCTCTGCAGCCCCGTTTTGCAGCAACTCTTCGGCCAGTTCAATGCCCATCGCTTCGGCATCTGCCTGGGGCCCCCGGCGTTCACCGCGGATCATCTTTTCGCCATCGGCGCTGCCCACCAGGCCTCGCAGGTGGAGTGCGTCACCTTCCAGGGTGGCGTGGCCGGCGATGGGAACCTGACACCCCCCTTCCAGGCGATTGTTCATGGCACGCTCTGCCAGCACCCGGGTGCGGGTGGCGCTGTCGTTTAACGGTGCGATCAGCTGGTTGATCCGCTCGTCATTGCTGCGGCATTCGATGCCCACAGCTCCCTGGCCGATGGCGGGCAGGCTGATGCCGGTGCTCATGGTTTGCGTGATGCGCGTTTCAAAGCCCAGGCGGATCAAACCGGCGGCGGCGAGAATAATGGCGTCGTACTGGCCTTCATCGAGTTTGCGCAAACGGGTGTTGACGTTGCCGCGCAGGTCGAGAATCTGCAGGTCGGGCCGCAGTGCCTTGAGCTGGCACTGGCGACGCATGCTGGAGGTGCCGACTTTGGCACCCCGGGGCAGCTCGTCCAGCGACTGGAAATGG
>JALTMR010000079.1 GCA_027001525.1 Gammaproteobacteria bacterium | reverse complement strand
TTCCAGAGGTTGCCAACGGAGCGTTCAACACGCCCTCCGGCGCAGGGGGCGTAGTCGCTTGGTGCGGTGCCCTTCACAAAGGGCAGGGTGCGGTGGTGTTGGCAGCCGCCCGCTGCCTTTAGCCCGGTGTCGGTGTCGATCTCGACCCGCTCAATGTCGTCAGGCAGGGGCGGAGGCGGTGCGGGAGGTTCGAGGGTGACCATGATCTCCCGCCACACTTTCAGCGCCCCGCTTGCCCCGGTCAGCCCAACCTTTTCGTTGTGGTCCCCGCCGAGCCAGACCACCGCCAGGTGCTGGTTGCCAAACCCGGCAAACCAGCTGTCGCGCAGTTCGTCGGTGGTGCCTGTTTTGCCGGCCAGGTAGATGTCGGTGGGAATGACCTGTGCGGCTCTGCTGCCGGTGCCGTGGCGCAGCGCCTCTTGCAGGGCGAAGTTGATCAGCGCCACCGAGGCGGCGTCAAAGCGTTGCTGCGTCTCCAGCGGGTAGCGTTGCAGGGGCTCGCCTTTTTGGTTCAGCACGTCGCGCACCGCCCGCAAGGGGGTGTAAAAACCTTCATCGGCCAGGGTCTGGTAGATCTGGGCAATGTCGACCGGGGCCATCTCCACCGCCCCCAACAGCAGGGAGGGGTAGTGGGGCAGGGGTTTCTCAATGCCGAGATCGTAGAGTGTCTGCACGGTTTGCTCGATGCCCAGCGTCATACCCAGGTTTACCGCCGCCAGGTTGTAGGAGTGGGCGAGGGCATCGATGAGGGGCACGGAGCCGTGGCTGCGGTGGTCATAGTTTTGTGGCTGCCAGCTCTGCCCCCTGGCGGTTTTCACTTCGATGGCTTCGTCGCGAATGGGGCTGGCGAGGGTGTAGCCCCGCTCCAGGGCGCTGAGATAGAGCGCCGGTTTGAGCAGTGATCCCACCGGGCGCTGGATGTCGAGCGCGCGGTTGAAGCCCTCAAAGCGGGCGTTGCGGCCCCCTACCACCGCCGTCACTTCGGCGCTGCCGACGCGGGTCAGCACGATTCCCCCTTCCAGTGTCTTGGGTTTGATCTGGTAATCACGCTCCAGCCGGTCGCTCCATTGGCTCAGGGAGTGTTCGGCGATGCGCTGGGCAATGGGGTCGAGGGAGGTGAATATGCGCAGCCCCTCGCTGCGCAGGTCGGCCTCGCGGTAGTCCTGTTGCAGGTGGCGTTTGACCAGGCTGATGAAGGCCGGGTAACGACCATTGCCGCGATGGGCCTTGCTGGTGACGCCGATGGGGGAGTTGATGGCCTGGCGTGCCTGGGCCGGGCTGATCAGTGCGTCTGTTTGCAGTGTTTTGATGACCTGATCACGCCGGTCCATGGCCCGCTCGGGGTAGCGGCGCGGGTCGTAATAGGCCGGGCCGCGCAAAATGGCCACCAGCAGCGCCGATTCCGCCAGCGTCAGCTCCGTTACCGGCTTGTTGAAATAGAACTCCGAGGCCAGGCCAAAGCCGTGGATGGCGCGCGAGCCGTCCTGCCCCAGATAGATCTCGTTGGCGTAGGCTTCGAGGATCTCTTTTTTGTCGTAGTGAAACTCCAGCAGCAGTGCCATCAGGGCTTCGTTGATCTTGCGCGTCAGGGTGCGTTCGCTGCTGAGGTAGAAGTTTTTCACCAGCTGCTGGGTCAGTGTGCTGCCCCCTTGCACCACCCCGCCGGCTTTGATGTTGGCCAGCAGGGCGCGGGCAATGCCCCTGAAATCGACGCCGATGTGGGTCTGGAAGTTACGATCCTCCACCGCCTGGAGGGCGTTGATGAGCGTTGATGGCAGTTCATCGAGACGAACCAGCACGCGATCCTCCTTGTGGGCCGGGTAGATCATGCCGATCTGCATCGGTTCGAGGCGGGTCAGGGCAATGTCATCACCGCTGACAGCCTCCTGCAATTGGGTGATTCTGTTGTTGCTGAGGGTGAGGCGGATGGCGCGGGCGGGCTCTTCGCCATCCCAGTGGAGAAAGCGGCGACTGGTGATGGTAAAGCGGTTGCCCCGGCGCAGATAGGTGCCCCCCTCAAGGCCGTTAAACGAGGTCTGGTAGCCGATCAGATCGAGTTCGGTCTGAAGTTGCTCGATGGTCAGCGGTTTACCGGGGTAGAGCTCCAGTGCACGGGCGTAGACCCGCGACGGGATGGCCCAGCGCTTGCCCTCAAACTTCCCGGTGACGATGTGATCGAGATAGAGCACATAGCCCGCCAGCCCCAACAGGCCGGGCAGCAGCAGAAACAGCAGCAGGGAGCGGAAATAGCGGCGCTGTTTTCTGACGGCCCTTCTTTTCTTCGCCGGGGCGCGGCGTTTGCGCGGCTTTGCCATGCGCCGGAGTTAGGGCCTGTTAACACTATTGAGAAACCATCGCTGGAGGCCATTTTTTTCCGGAACAAGGCGCATTGAGCGTAGCGTACTGTCTGTACGTGAGCGAAATGCAATGCAGTTCCGGGGAAAAATGGCCCCAGCCCGAAGGGTTGCGCCCCAAAAGGGGCCATGCGGCGTTGCTCGTCGTTCATTTGGAGTCACCAAACTTCTCTCCTCGTGCCTTGCCTGGCCCCTTTTGGGGCGGCAACGCTGATTTCTCAATAGTGTTAACAGGCCCTAGGCCATTGCCGCTTTAACGCAGCGCAAAATGCCGTAGTCGTAGAGGCCGTCCAGCGCCTCAAAGACGGGTTTGAGCGTATTTTTCTGCTCTTCCGGCAGGTTCAGAATCTGTTCCTCGATGGCCTTTATTTCGTTTTCATTCAGATTGGTGACCTCCCCCAACTGCGCCTGACCGTTCTGAATCGCGGTGGCCAGGTGGGCATAAATCGTTGACGGTTTCAGGTTGCGCTGGCTGGCCACCTGCTCGACCGTCATGCCCATGTGAAACAGTTGCAGCGTTTCGAAAAGGGTGTCGCTGGTTGAGCCAGCGGTGCCGCCTTCGCCCTCTTCAAATTCACGAATAACGTCTAAAAACGCCTCGCCATACTGTGCCAGCTTGCGTTCGCCCACGCCGGAGATTCGGCCCATCTGCTCCTCATTGAGGGGGCGGCGGTCGGTGAACTCCATCAGCGTCGCATCGTGAAAAATGACATAGGGCGGCACCCCTTGCTCGCTGGCCAGTTCGGTGCGTTTGCTGCGCAGTGCCTCCCATAGCGCCTTCTGCTCTTCGTGCACGAAGTGGTGGGTTTTGCGCGTGCGGCTGGTTTTTTCCGGCTTTCTGTCTTTGCGTAGGCTGAGCTGCTGCTCGCCCTTGAGCACCGGGCGGCAGGCGTTGGTCAGTTTCAGCGCGCCGTAGCCCTCGATGTCGGTATTCAACAGGCCCCGTGCCACCAACTGGCGGAACACCGATCGCCACTGGTTGGTATCCAGCGCTTTGCCGATGCCGTAGGTGCTGAGGCGATAGTGGCCGAACTGTTTGATGCGTTCGTGTTCCTTGCCCAGCAGCACGTCGATGACGTAGTTGACGCCGAAACGCTGGCCGGTGCGGTAGACGCAGGAGAGGGCCATGCGGGCCGCCTCGGTGCCGTCCCAGGTCTCGGGCGGTTCGAGGCAGTTGTCACAGTTGCCGCAGGGTTCGTCGAGCTTGTCGCCGAAGTAGTTGAGCAGCACCTGGCGGCGGCAGCTGATCACCTCGCACAGCCCCAGCATCGACTCCAGCTTGTGGTGCTCGATGCGCTTGCGCTCCTCGTCGGCGTCGGAGTTTTGCATCATCTGCTTGAGGGTGACCACATCCTGCAGGCCGTAGGCCATCCAGGCGGTGGCGGGCAGGCCGTCGCGGCCGGCGCGGCCCGTCTCCTGATAGTAGGCTTCGAGGCTTTTGGGCAGGTCGAGGTGGGCGACAAAGCGCACGTTGGGCTTGTCGATTCCCATGCCAAAGGCGATGGTGGCCACCACCACCAACCCCTCCTCGTTGAGAAAGCGCGCCTGGTGGTGCTGGCGAGTGGGTTGGGGCAGGCCGGCGTGGTAGGGCACGGCTTTAATCCCCTTCTCGTTGAGCCACTCGGCGGTGGCCTCCACCTTCTTGCGCGACAGGCAGTAGACGATGCCAGCATCCCCTTCATGCTCGCGCCGGATAAAGCGCAGCAACTGTTCGCGGGCACTCTTTTTCTCGGTAATGCGGTAGCGAATGTTGGGGCGGTCAAAGCCGCTGATGATGACCTTGGCCTCTCCCAGGCCGAGACGCTGGATGATCTCGTGGCGGGTGGGCTCATCCGCCGTGGCGGTGAGGGCCATGCGCGGCGTGCTGGGAAAGCGCTCGTGAATGATGGAGAGCTGCATGTACTCGGGGCGAAAGTCGTGCCCCCACTGGGAGACGCAGTGGGCCTCATCAATGGCAAACAGCGCCAGTGGGCTGCGCTCCAGCAGGCCCAGGGTGCGTTCGTTCATCAGCCGTTCGGGGGCGAGGTAGAGCAGATCGAGCTGGCCGTTAAGCAGTTGCTGCTCCACCTCGTAGGCCTCGCTGGCCCCCAGTGATGAGTTGAGAAAGGCAGCGTTGACGCCGTTCTGGCGCAGGGCATTGACCTGGTCCTGCATCAGGGCGATCAGCGGCGAGATGACGATGCCGACGCCGTTGCGCACCAGCGCCGGAATCTGAAAGCAGAGGGACTTGCCCCCGCCGGTGGGCATCACCACCAGCGTGTCGCCACCGCTGATGGCGTGCTCGACAATCTCCTCCTGATAGGGGCGGAAACTGTCGTAGCCGAAGGTGGTTTGCAGAATCTGCTGTGCGGTGCTCATTTACGGCGCAGTCCCAGCGGGTCGTTGGCGTCGATATCTTCCTGAAACGGCAGGCGACGGTCGGTGTGGGTGATCTGGTAGACCTTGCCGATCCAGTTGTTGATCACCGCTTCGGCGGTGTCGTGCCAGGTGTTGTCGAGGTCGAGCAGTGTTTCGGGGAGTTCCGGAATGGGCGCACCCTTTTCCATCGCTGCGCGGACGTGGTCCTGGTGTTCGTTGAGAATGGCCTGGGACTGAAGGGTGAAGTAGTTCTCCGGAAAGGGAGGGTAGTCCTGCCGCTCACCGGCGGCAAAGCGCAGCACTTCCCTTTTGTACTCTTTGAGCAGGCTGATGATGTCGTACTCCGGGTGGCCCTGGAAGAAGACGAGGCGGAAGAGGTCTTCGCTGACGGCCAGGTGGACGCCGGCCTCACTCTCCGCCAGCACATGCAGGCCGGCGGCCTCGAATTGATCGCGGTCGATCTGGTTGAAGCGCGAGTGAGGTACATCGAAACGGGTGTTGACGCCCCAGACCAGCGGGTGGAGCCGGTCCACTACGCGGTGGGGATAGACCCCCCAGCGCTTGTAGCCTAGCGGGTAGCGTTTCTGGCCGTAGCGAAACTGAATGACGGCGTGGGTGGCGAGGCAGGAGCAGAGCGTCGAGGTGACGTTCTCGTGGGCCCAGTCGATCACCTCGATCAGCGGTTCCCAGAAAGGCTGCTCGGACAGCTCCGGGCCCACCACGTTGGCGCCGGTGATAATCAGGGCGTCGAGCCCCTTCTCCTTGATCTGATCAAAGGTTTCGTAATATTGGTCCACATGGGCCTGCGCCTCGGGGCCGCGCTCCAGCGCGTCCAGGGTGAAGGGGTGCATGTAGAACTGGGCGATCTGGTTGGACTCGCCCACCAGGCGAAAGAACTGGCGCTCGGTGGCGGCCAGGGCGGCATCGGGCATCATGTTGAGCAGGCCGATGTGCATTTCGCGGATGTTCTGGTGGATGGCCACGTCGTTGGGAATAATGGTCTCGCCTGACGCTTTCAGGCGGTTGAACGCGGGCAGTTGTGAGTTGGCAACTAGAGGCATGGTGCTGTGTTTTTCCTAAAAGAGCGGGTCTCTGTGTGGTGTTTTATGCGCTGCGTTGCAGTGCCGTCTCTACCAGGGCAAAAAAGTCATCATCACTCTGCACCTGGGATAATTCGGTGGTGGTAATGGTGTAGCCATACTGCTCGGCAATGGCGTCGTAGCGCGGAATGCGCGAGTTGAACAGCCGCGGGAAGATCCAGCGGACGAACTCGTCGGGGTCGATCATGGCCACGTAGGGCAGCTGATGCTCTTTCATGTAGATGGCCAGCTGCTCATCGAGAAACGCCTCGCGGTAGTAGAGCGGTTTGGGGGCCTGGGCAGCGCGCCGGATCAGCTCTTTTTCATCCTGCTCGGACGCCTTGATGTAGAGAATGAGTGTGTGGCGGGCCAATAGTTCCAGTGTTTGCGGGTCGCTCAGCTCACAGACGCTGCCGCCGGCATCGTTGATGAAATGAGGGTAGCCATAGATCTCGCGCGCCTTGCGAATGAACTCGGGCACGTCGCGCATGGCGGAGATTTCGGCCTGGTGGTGCAGCTCCTGGCGTCGTTTGAACTCTTTCAGTGGCAGGCCATCCTGTTCAGGGTTGCCCAGTTTGCCGAGAAAGCTGGAGACCGGTTGCAGGTTCTCCACCGTGATGTTGTTCTCGATGTAGATGGAGTCGTTGCGCAGCAGATCACGCAAAAAGGGCACCTGCATGGCCTGCAGGCGGATGTTGTCGAGAATCGCCTCGTCGAGGTAGCGGGTGCCGATGCGGTAGTCGCCCGAGTAGTGAAACCATTCGCTGCGACAGAGCATGTTGGAGAGGCGGGTTTTGCCCACCCCGGACATGCCCAGCAGGGTGATGGCCTTGTGGTCCCAGTGCCTGAATTGTTCGACGCTTAACTTCACGGGTCGCTCCGACAAGATTGGAAAGGCCGCTATTGTATGACAATCGCTTTGTCGGGGGTGAGCCCGATTGTGCCTTTGCGCAGTTGGCGCACCATAAATCTGGCCGGATGGAGGGCCTGCACCAGGCTCAGCGGCAGGGGCAGGGTTTCGCCGTTTGTCATGGCGGCGATGAGCTCGGCGCTGAGCAGGCAGGAGGTCAGCCCGCGCGAGCCGTGTCCGGTGGTGACAAAGAGGCCGGGGTGGTAGCGGGCGTTGCTGAAACAGCGGGGCGGTTTGCCGTGTTTGAGGTCGGCGTAGTGACGCTGGAAGAAGCCCTCGTCGGCCACGGCCCCCACCAGCGGCAGGTGGTCCTGGCTGGAGGTGCGAAAGGCGACGCGGCCACCGTCAACGCCCCCGAATTGGAACTGCGGCAAGGCGCGGCTCAGGGCGGCGATGATCTTTCGCTGATCATTTTGCCGGATTGTGCTGGCTTCGCTATTGACGTCGTAGGTGGCTCCGGCGGTGTACCTGTTCTGGTAGGCAGGAATGACGTAGCCTTCAAAACAGACCGGTGTGCGGAGCCCGTGTTGCGGCGGCGGATCGGCCTTCAGGTAGGTGAGCTGGCCGCGTACTTTTTGCAGGGCGAAGGCCGTGGGGGCAAAGCGCCGGGCATCCATGCCGTTGGCCAGAATCACCACCTCGGCGCGGGCCAGTGGACCGTTTTGGTGGTGGACCTGCCAGCCGTCAGCATCGCGCTTGAGGTTGATGGCCTCCTGCGTTGTGATGAGGTGGATGCGGTCACCCCCCAAGTGCAGCAGCTGGCGGCACAGTTGAGGCGGGCTGAGCCAGCCGGCCAGGGGGTAGAAGGCTGCGGTGCTGTTCAGGTGTGTGCCGGCCCGGGCCGTCGCGCTGCGGGGGTCGAGAGCGCTGATCACGGTTTCCGGCAGTTGCAGGGCGAGCAGTTTGTCCAGCGCGGCGGGGGGCATCTGCTGGATTACGCCGCTGCGCTGGACAAACTG